>JAUXDR010000136.1 GCA_030618205.1 Deltaproteobacteria bacterium
TGTCTATGGATGTGTCCAAGAGAAGACTTGTAAATCTGCCGGCCTGGAGTTGGTCTTTCCCTGCAAGATAGGGCAGGGAAGGCATGTCCTCGGTCTGATCAGTAAATGTATCATTGATAATTTTGAGCCACGGAGTTTTTTTTTCGATTATTTTGAGACCTGCATCCAGCTTTTCTGATTCCAAAGGACTGGAGGGAGCAAAAAGGGCCACACGACGGGGCCTGGTATGGACTGAGGAGTAGGGCACTTTCTTGACTTTGCTTTAGTAGTTATTAATTTTACTTTACTTTTAATCCACAGATTTCGCAGATTACACGGATTACTCTAATCATTATGAAGGATGATGCGAAATCTATAGGGTTTAATTCCCCGCAGCCAAAAAATTTCTCAATTAACGCCTTTGGTTGTATATGAACGGCATGTTTGAAAATATATAGTACAATATTTTTGAATTATAGAATATATAATTATACTGCAAAAAGACCTAAAATATGATTTCGCTGAAAATGCTTCAGATGCAAGGCGCGAGATTTCCGAGGAATGAGGCGTACTTAGCGTACGTCGCAATGACGAGGAAATCGAAGCAACGCAGCAGATGGGGTATTTTCAGCGGAATCAATACTGGAATGTTTTTAATCAGACAGGTAGAATAGAATTCAAGTCTCCGAGTTATGCCGTGTCAGGGGTATTTGTTTTTGGCATTTGGAGTTTGGTTTAGGATTTTTTCCTTGAGCAAAGGGGGAGTAAATGAACATCTTACTTATAGGTTGCGGTGCGTATATGGATCAGGGATACGCATGTCCGGGGGAATACAAGTGTATCAACGCAGTGGCGGAAAAGAACGGGGAATTCGCCCAATACGACAACCCGGTGCTGGTCGGCTTTCTGCGCTGCCAGTGTCCTGGACGGGCCGTGATATCCAATATAGGAGCGGTCAAAAAGAATGTCCACATCGATGCGGTACATCTCAGCAATTGTATGGTTAAGGCAATACCCATGTGCAAGAACCATGACTTTGATCAGTTTAAGGAGATAGTTGAGAAAAAGTTCGGAGTAAAGTGTGTCCTGGGCACACACGCCTATGACTAAATGAAGAAGGAGTTGCCCCTGACACAGGCTATTTTATCAGGTACGAGTGTAACAGAAGGCCCAAATGGCTGCAAAGATCTGTGAAGTATCCAGCCTCCGTGACAAGAGGTTTGTCTTCAAAGACAGGGACGATGCCGCAAAGGTGCTTTCAGAAATGCTCAGTCCCTACTACGAAAAAGCAAAAGAGACCCTTGTCCTTGCCATACCTTCCGGTGGGGTACCTGTAGGACTTGAGGTGGCAAAGGGCCTTTCACTGCCCCTTGATCTTATAATTGTCAGAAAGATTCCAATACCTGGAAATCCCGAAGCAGGTTTTGGTGCCGTAACACTGGATGGAGATGTCTTTCTCAATAACGAGCTTGTCGCCCTTCTTCAGCTTTCTCCAAAGGAAATAGAGGATCAGATAGCCAAGGTAAAAACGGATCTCAAAGAGAGAAATCGTGTCTTTCGCCAGGGAACTCCCTTTCCCGACGTAGTTAATAAAACAGTATTGATGGCAGATGATGGTCTTGCATCAGGCTACACTATGTTGGCCTGTGTAGAAACGGTTCGTCGAAAAGGGGCAAGTAAGATAGTCGTAGCAGTACCAACTGCTCCAGAAAGCTCTGTTTCCCGGATTTCTCCCATTGTTGAAGAAATATTTTGCCCAAATATAAGGACCGGGCGGTATTTTGCAGTGGCCGAGGCCTATGCCAACTGGTACGACCTCACCAGGGATGAGGTACTGACCAGGTTACGAGAAGCCGGATTTCCTAAGACCATGGAGCGGAATCATGCATAATCCCGGTTCAAGCGTTAACCAGCAATACAGGGAGGTTGGCAAACTCGATCACGCGCTCGGCAACGCTTCCGAGCAGGATCCTGCTTACACCTCTTTTCCCCAGCTTTCCCATAACAATGAGGTCAGCACCCCAACTGACTGCCTCATCAATGATTACCTCGTGAGGGGCCCCTTCCTTGATGGTTATGGAGACCAAAACGCCGGATTGACTGATTTCCAGGGACATGTCTTCCAGAAAGGCCCTTGCACTTCCTTCCATGTCGGCACGGACCTCATTATGGGGCTTGTAGTTAAACCTGCATAGTTGATCGAGTACAGCCGTGTCCAATACGTGGAGCAGGAGCAGTTCAGAACCCTGGATTTGTGCAAGCTGTTTGGCAAGCCTTACTGCCTTCAGGCTGAATTTTGAACCATCGACAGGGATCAATATTCTGGCAAATAGCATGTTATCTCCCTTCATCATCTATGCGTCCCCCATTTTTCGGGATTTCTTCCTTATGTGTTTAAGCTGAAAAAGTGCCTCTCGCTCCTTCTCCTCAAGTGTTTCTTCCATGGCCTTGATCGTTGCCCGGTAGGTTGGGACATAGATATGGGCCAGGGCATTTATCCGCTTAAGCGTTTTCTTCAGCTCTGCCATGAGGCGCTCAATGCCTACCTCCAGCTCCGCCAGCTCCGCCACAACCTCCATGGCTCTGTGCACGGCCTCGGATGTGGCGTCCATGGACTTGCCTGTTCCATAGAGTCCATAGCCCGGCCTGTGTGGTGGAAGGTCTATTCTGACCAGGGGGAGCACCACTCCCATAAGACTACGTTCCCTCAGCACGACGCTTTCCCCGGTCTTTACTCCAAGCCCGGTGGCCTGGACCGAAGATTCGCCATACTCCAAAAGGGCATCTCTGAGGAAGGCATAGGTCCTGAGAAGACGTTGATTTACTTCTTTTCGCACATGGTCTGCCTTTGATGCCAGGATGCCTATACGATTGATAAGGATCTCCTTTTTCTGGTCCAGGAGTTCAAGACCCTCCTGGGCAAGGGCCAGCTCTTCCTTCAGGCGAATGAGGTTACTTTTAGTTGCAGGTATCCGGATACGTTCCATGGCTATACCCTGGATCCTTATCCGGCCGGGAAAATTTTATCAGCACTTGGAGTTCTCTTCTTGCCATATTGATCGATCTCTTCCGGCTTTAAACGGGTGAGTTCTTGCTCCGGAAGGAGCATCACCAGTTCCCACCCAAGTTCCAGTGTCCGGGTTATGGTGCGGTTTTCGTCTGCCCCTTGCTGCAGAAAACGCTCGTGGAATTCCCTTGCAAAAGTGAGATAGAGTTTGTCAGTTGCAGAAAGATCCTCTTCCCCTATGATGGATGCAAGCCGCTGTACCTGCCGTGCACGGGCATAGGCGGCATAGAGCTGGTTTGAGAGGTTCCCGTGGTCCTTCCTGGTTCTTCCCTCACCGATACCATCGCTCATAAGCCGGGAAAGAGACGGCAATACGTTTATCGGGGGATAGATGCCCCTCTGGGCCAGAGAACGATCGAGAACTATCTGGCCTTCGGTGATATACCCGGTTAGATCAGGGATAGGATGAGTGATGTCATCATCCGGCATGGTGAGAATGGCTATCTGAGTGATAGAGCCCGGTCTGTCGATTATATGTCCGGCCCTTTCATAGATAGATGCAAGATCACTGTAAAGGTATCCGGGATAGCCCTTGCGGCTCGGCACCTCTCCTTTGGAAGTAGCCACTTCCCTCAGGGCCTCGCAGTAGTTTGTCATGTCAGTCAGGATCACGAGGACGTGCATTCCCTCTTCAAAGGCCAGGTATTCCGCAACGGTGAGGGCGATCCTGGGAGTTATGAGCCTTTCAACTGTCGGGTCATCCGCCAGGTTCAAGAACATGGCCACGTTTTTAAGGACCCCGCTTTCCTCAAAGCTGCGGCGGAAGGTCTCTGCCTCGTCATGGCGCACTCCCATGGCACCGAAGATCACCGCAAATCCTTCATCCTCAGTGAGGAGCCTTGCCTGTCTGACAATCTGGGCTGCAAGGTCATTGTGCGGCAACCCGCTTCCGGAAAAGATGGGCAGTTTCTGACCCCTCACAAG
>JAUXDR010000197.1 GCA_030618205.1 Deltaproteobacteria bacterium
GAAATAGGTTGGAAAATTATCTTTATGGAAAGAAATGGCGGTCCCAAGGGGAATCGAACCCCTGTTTCCGGCGTGAGAGGCCAGCGTCCTAGACCCCTAGACGATGGGACCGTTATGGAGTGACAGGAAGCAAAATAAATGTCTACACCAGTTATGTCAACCCTAAAGGTAACCGTTCAGGGTGCAAAGGTTCAGGGTTCTGAAAATAATCCTGGTGCCAGTTTTCCGGTACTGGCATTTTTTGATATAAATATGATCGCCGGGCCTCAAGCAAAAGCCGCGGTTGGCCCATAAAATCTGCTCCGCAACAGACTTTTCCCCCAGAGGTCTTCCTCAGATTATCCAACCAGACAGCACCCTCTTCGCAGCGTAGCAAGTGGTGGTCAAGGATAAGTGTATCCACATTCCGCGCTAAACGCAGGCCATTCTCCCAAGCTTGTTTCCGTAATGTGGCAGTAAGAGAACTGAGATAGATAGGAGGACCGGAGGCAAACACGATGTCAGGCTGCCACTTGAGAATTTTTTCTACTGTTGCGTTATCCAGGAGCTGGATATCGGAAGCATGGACAAACACAATGTCTCCCATGTCGATCCGTGTCATCATAACACTTCCGAACCTGCTCTTTGGTAAACCATGAGGCACTGCCCCGGAAAACCTCAGCGGACCATCAGAACAGCCCTCTGCTACCTTCATATTAGGACCGAGCAGTTCGGCCAATTCAAAAGCGCGTAATTGGATTTTGGCCAGCAGGTCCTTGTCGGATTTGCTCCAGCAGCGCAGGTCCTGAAAATGTGTTGGAAGTTGGCGAAATGAAAGCTGAAAAGGATTCGCATGGAGTAGAGGTATGTGGTCGCCGTGGAAATGACTGAATACGACATCAGTGGCAGTCTCCAATGCCTTTATTATGTCTTGCCGTACTTTTTGACCAACTGCCACCTGGCATGGATGAGGAAGCAAGCCGTGACGCATATATCCCAGGGCAATACCTGGATCAATGACTATCCGGCGTTCCCCGATCTTTACCAGACAGCAAAGGCCACGCACCCCCAAGGATTCCGTACCTATTATTTCAATGGTCACAGAAGTAGCTCATAAACCCTTTTCAAGACCTGATACCTGCTGCTTCATCCACCACAGAAGTATCAGTCCGGGAAGGGCCACCAAGGTTGTGATGAAAAAGAACTGTGGCCATCCCACCCAGTTGACCAAAAATCCTGATGGTGGTCCCACAAAGACCCTCCCCAAAGAGGCGAGGGCTGATAACAGGGCATACTGGGTTGCTGTAAAACGACGATTACAGAGTGCCATAAGAAAGACCACAAAGGCCGCTGTACCCATGCCCCCGGATAGATTTTCAAAACCAACTGCGGCAATCATTGCAATGTAGCTCTTGCCGATCCAGGCAAGCACCATGAAGGAAAGATTGGATATTGCCTGCAATATCCCGAAAAACATGAGTGCACCAAAGAGTCCGATCTTTGCCATGAGTCCTCCCCCTAACAGGGCACCCCCAATAGTGGCGACAAGACCAAACCCCTTGTTTATTGTCCCTACGTCAGTAGGGCTAAAACCAACTCCGCGGATAAGAAAAGCAGTAGTCAAGGTACCGGCAAAGGCATCCCCAAGCTTGTAAAGTACAATAAGTGCTAAAATGGAAATGGCCGCCGGCCTTGAAAAGAATTCCTTTAAGGGGCCGGAAATCGCTTCAGCCATGCTCCCTGGCGGCGAAAGTGAAAGCCTTGGCTCCGGACCGGCAACAGTTCCAAGGATTCCCAATGCCATGATACCTGCCATTAAAATATATGTATTTTGCCAGCCTATGCGATCTGACAGTATGAGGGCCAAGGCCCCGGATACAAGCATGGCAATTCTGTAACCGGTAACTGAGAGTCCAACACCAAAACCCCGCTCCTTCTCCTCCAGTAAATCAGTCCGATAGGCATCAATTACAATATCTTGAGATGCAGAACTAAAGGCCACCATCAGAGCAAGGCAGGCCATAAGAAAAGGTGCGCCAGCAGGAGCAGTGAAGGCCATGGTGAATATCCCTAACACCAGGATTCCCTGAGTGAGTAGTATCCAGCCCCTGCGTCTTCCCAGCCACGGGGGGCAAAAACGGTCCATGACAGGTGACCAGAAAAACTTCAATGTGTACGGAATCCCGACAAGGGAAAAAAGACCGATAGTACGGATGTCCACACCATCCACTGTAAGCCAGGCCTGCAATGTCCCGCTGGTCAGGGCCAGGGGAAGCCCTGAAGCAAACCCCAAGGGCAACATGACTGCCAGCCGTTTTGAGGCAAGGAACGGGATTAAAGATCTGAGGCGTGAAATACCCATATATCAAGTTAAATAGGACACAGATTTTCGCAGATATACACAGATAATTATTGTTCATAGATTTGAAAATCTGTGGCCATCCGTGTAATCCGTGTCCAAAAAAGGAAATTCCTATACTGTTAAATTATGATCCTGAAAGAGAGACTCCCTCTTCTGTAGAAATTCTGAATCCTTTATGTTACTCCTCCATTTCTTAAAGTCTATTTTATTATGGACAAAGGACCCTTAAAGGAATAACTCTTCGGTTTTGCTCAATCAAATCGACCAAATCCGACTTAAATCTGAGCACGAATTCCAATGACTTATTCCTTTACGGGTCCTAAGGTGTTTTAATAACAATTCAACATGAAATCCTTCAACACGAATTCCCCTTCAAGAGGTGCTGAAAAAGTATTTTTTCATCAAGCCCGAAGCCAGGGGTGGATATGGCTGGGGCTTATCGCAGTCTATGCGCTCATTATGATGTTCGGCCTGTGGTATGGACGATATCCCATCTCCTGGCAGGATATCATGCAGACTCTTTTCACAAGTTCGCTTCAAGATGAGACCGCGCAAGTAATAAACACTATTGTGCTGGATGTAAGGCTTTCCCGCCTGTTCCTTGCCTCCCTTGTGGGCGTGGCTCTTGCGACTTCCGGCGCAGTATTTCAAGGTCTTTTGAGAAATCCACTGGCAG
>JAUXDR010000253.1 GCA_030618205.1 Deltaproteobacteria bacterium
TGCAGACTGGCCGGTGCGGATCACGTTGATATAGTCCACCTCAGTGATCTCCTGGATGGGAGCGTCCGCCTGGATGACTATCATTTCCTTAACCTGCCGGGTGGATTTTTAGATGGCGATAATCTGGGGGCGGCACAGGCCGGGGCTTACAGGCTCCGAAATGCCAGGGTCATGGGGACAGGAGAACGTCTGCTGGATCAACTCCTGGAATTTGTGGAAAAAGGGGGTCTGGTACTGGGGGTGTGCAATGGTTTTCAATTGATGGCGAAGACCGGTCTCCTGCCGGGTTTTGATGGTGATTATGAGCAACGCTACGTAAGTCTCACCTATAACGATTCCGGCAGGTTCGAAGACCGGTGGGTCACTTGCAAGGTATCTCCGGACTCTTCTTGCATATTCACCCGTGGGATAGACCGTATTGAGTTGCCTATAAGACACGGAGAAGGAAAGTTCGTAACAATTGACATATCTGCAAGGCACAGGCTGGTGGCAGAAGGCCTTATTGCACTTCAGTATGTATCACCTGTAACAGGTAAGCCCACGCAAGACTATCCCCACAACCCAAATGGCTCGGAGCTCGCCATAGCCGGCATTTGCGATACTACAGGCAGGCTCATGGGCCTGATGCCCCATCCTGAGGCCTTTCATCACAGGACCAACCATCCACGATGGACCAGGGAAAAATTGCCGGAGGAAGGGGCGGGGCTGGCCTTTTTCCGGAATGCCGTGGACTATATACGGGAAAAGCTCGGCTGAAGGACGTTTGTGAACCGCAGGACGCAAAAATCTTTTCGAGTTGACGCCATCTCCATCCTCTGCGTCCTCTGCGGTGAGTACTGATTATTTTCTGTAGAGCAAAAAACTATGCCTGAATCTCCGGCCCAGACCCTGGTGCGCCTGCTTAAATATTTAAGACGATTTCTACTGGAAACCGCGATTTGCTTTGCAGGACTCACTGCCATTCTATACTGGCTTTCTCCTCATTGCCTGGCCTTTCTTCAGTCCCATTTTGAGCAGCATCTGGCCTTTTTCGGAGTGCTGGAGCCGATGCTGGCCTTGCTCAAGCTCTCAAGCGTTGGGGCATTAATTCTTCTGGCGCCATGGATAGTCTGGCGTATGTCGCAGGGGCTGGTAGATGTGCTTGGTTTTTCCAGAAAATTTTCCCTGGTATTTATGCTGTCCGCGCTTCTACTCTTTTATGCAGGGACCCTTTTCTGTTTTTTTGTAACCCTTCCGTTCGGGATAAATTTCCTCCTGGGTTACCAGTCACAACACCTAAGGCCAGTAATAGCTGTGGGTAAGTTTGTGAATTTTATTGGACTTTTTCTTATTAGCTTTGGCATGATTTTCGAAATTCCATTGATCATGACATTGCTTTGCAGATTGAAAATCTGTGGTCCTGAGACCTTTGGGAGATACAGACGTTATGCGATTCTACTAATTGCCATAATGGCTGCCATTCTCACTCCCACGCCGGACATCTTCAATATGGCCATGATGGGGGTGCCCCTGTATGTCCTTTACGAGGCAGGAATAATTATAGCCAGGATAGTGAATCCTCCTTCTACTTATCTTGACAAGGCTTAGCCATTCTATATAGTGCAGGATTCGTGCTAAAAGCTCTAGTAATCTGAAATTAACCAGGCCATTGGCTTTAGCGTTTAATGACCAAAGTTCTAAAAGGCTTTAGAAGCACTGTCCCTGTAGAGGACATTCCGGAAGATGGTCTGCATCTGATCTTCGAAGATATGCCGGGGCTTTTGTCTAAGACAGAGGAGTGCAGAATACAGGACACTGCAAAAGGGGAGGTCTTTCTCCACCTTATTGATGGGGATGTGCATCTAAACGGTAAGGTTGCGGCCCTGATTGTCATCAAGTGCGACCGTTGTCTGGAGGAGTACAACCAGGAGATAGATACATCTTTTTTCTATATACTGGTCCCTGGTCAATCGGCAGAGGGGGAAAAAGAAATAGCCCTTGGTAAGGAAGACATGGAAGTATCCTTGTATGATGGGGCTGAAATCCGGATAGGGGAAATATTCAGGGAACAGATTCTGCTACAAATTCCTATGCGGCATGTCTGCAGGGAGGATTGTAAAGGCATCTGTCCCGGGTGCGGTGCGGATCTTAATAGAGAGAAATGCCGTTGCCGAACAGAAACTTTGAATAACCCATTTAGTGTGTTAAAAAAGCTGCGTGAAGCAGCCAAATGAATAT
>JAUXDR010000046.1 GCA_030618205.1 Deltaproteobacteria bacterium
AAACCTGTTCCATGTTCCGGTCATCGTGCGTCATTTTGTAGGGGCAGACCTGCGTGTCTGCCCAAACAACGGGCGAACACACAGGTTCGCCCCTACAACGGGTTTATCGAATATTTACAGGACATATTGGTTCATGGTTTTTTAACCACACAGGTACAAATCTTCTGCCATTAAGATTTATGTGCTTGCCTACCGGCAAGCTATCCTGTTATATTTTTAATATATCTTCTCTGTCTGGAAAGGTCACCCTCCTGTCAGGGGCTGATACATCAGGACAACTGAATATGCATAAAGATATTTCTATTGAGCCATCTGCAAAACACAACCTTAATATCATCTTGTGAGGAGAAGCCATGACACACAAAGTTCCTGAAAAAAAATGGATGATTCTGAAAACGGTCTTGAGTTTATTGCTTGCACTCAGCCTGTTCACTTTGCCTGGCTGCGGCCTCAACAAAGAAGATGAGGCCCTAATAAAACAGGGCGTAAAGGCTGCTGAAGAGTCGAAAGCAGCAGCATCCAGGGCAGAAGCCGCTACCAAACGTTTAGAAGACTTGGCTTCTCGACTGGAATCATCTGCACGAAAGGCTGAAGAGGCAGCGGCAGCGGCAGTCACGGCAGCCGACAGGGCGGATGCAGCGACAAACAGGGCCACTGAAGCAGCCAGCAGTGCTGAGACTACAGCTAAAAAGACAGAAAGAATATTTGAAAAGAGCCTCCTTAAATAGTGCATGAACGGAAACCCACTCGAATGATTCGTTGGGTTGAGGTGCGAAACCCAACATAACCTTGCAGGCTCAACCCAACCTACTAAATCTTCTATTCTCTGTCTGCCCGTGCCACAGGCACCGGAATGCCGGTTTGTTCCCTGATGGCCTTCTTGATTTGCCTGAAATCCATCTTAAGGGGGCCTATGGCCTGTTCGCAGGCAGAAATACCGGAAAAGGCTACTGCCAACGGATCATCAATCTTGTTTTCATAGTCTTGATATACCTGTAACCAGCATTTGCCTTCTGCCCATCCAACCTTTATTGGTTCATAGATGATCCGGACCAGTGTTCCCACCGGCACCAACGGAAACAAAGAGGCTATATCTTCAGAATAAAGCCTTATACACCCATGACTGACCCGGCGACCCACACCCCAGGGACGATTTGTACCGTGAATCCCATAAGAAAGCCGTGAAAAACGTAAAATGTATTTTCCCAGAGGATTGTCAGGCCCGGGAGGTACCTGTGGAGGCAACTCAGGATCTTCCTTCAGCACTGAGGGTGGCACAACCCATATTGGATCCTTGGCCTTACGGAACACAGTATAAATGCTCAGCTCTGTGGAGTAGCCCTCTCTACCAACCCCAACAGGACATGTCCAAAAGCGGGATGGTCCCTTTTCGGCGGATTTGAAATAATACAGACGCATCTCAGCAAGATTTACTACTATTCCGGACGGCAGACGTCCTCTGGGCAAAACAAATACAGCGGGCACTAATACGCCGGCGCCTTCAGAAGGCACCCAGGGGTCTATGCCAGGGTTTGCAGCTACTATCTGGTTATACCCCAGGTCATGGTCCTTTGCTATGTCGTGCAGGGTTTGTTTGTGCCCTGCCTTTACTGTCCTCATTGTACCATAAACAGTTCGTCCCTCTTCAAGGTCAAAAACATTGAGAGCATTGGCCTTTGGAACTGCCGGGATAATTATTAAAAAAACGAGGCTTCCTATCACCAAAGCAGTTCTAAGCATAGAAAAACTGAACATATTCCTTTAGTAATATCCTTGTGAGTCAGAAGGGTTGGTAAAATTGGATTGAATATTGTATCATATTGTGTATTCTAGTGCATGCATCTTGCCTGGGAAAAGCATTATGAGAATTGCTGAAAATTTATTTATCATTATAAGCTCGAATTCTACCAAATTGGCTGAGGAAATCTCAGCAGGTTTCCTGAACGTCCTGTTTCGAGTTAAACCCGACAAATCACTAATTTAAGATTCTGCCTCCTGTCCTACGGCCCATCCGGCACACGCGGCCAAAAGTAGGCTGAGTGGAACGGAATCTATGAGCTGTGACAAAAATACCGGAGGTCAACATGAAACACTATTTTAAGAAAGCAGCAGTCAAAATATATGAAGATGCAAAGGGAGAAGGCCGGCTTATTGAAGGCCTTACCCTTGACAGATTCAAGGAGATTGCTGTCAGACAGGATGGGGTAATCCGGACACAAATGGGTTCAGTGGCAGCTGATTCCGAGCCTATGTCCCGTTCAGCCCCCCACACCACTAACAACATTGATCACCCCTTTGGTGAAGAAGAAGAGCAATTGGCCCTGGAGGCAGTGGAGTATCTGAGCAGGGAACGAATAATATCACTGGATACCATAGTAGGGGACGGGCGGGATGGAATTACGGTCCGATTTATAATTCCTGAAGTCTATGCCCAGCTAGCCTATGGTCTCAAGCTACTTATGGACTATCCGGCCGGCAGGGTGGTGGAAGATCCCACTTACACCATTATTTTCTTTACAGACGAGGCATTTGAAAACAACAAGCACAAAAAGCTTATTGACAAGGATATTGCCATCCGCCTCTGGATGGGAGAAAATAGGGGCGAGCAGGTAAAGATATGCAAAAACAGCCTATACGTTGGTGAAGGGAAAAAGGGTGTCTTCCAATTTGAGGACTGGCGGGTAAAAGCCATTGACAAGACAGGCATCTTCCTGCACTCAGGTGCCAGGAGGGACCGGCTCTGGATATACGATCTTGAAACCGAAAGACCGGAGCTAAAGGAAGTGGTTGCGGGTGTCTCGGGCCTCACTGCTACAGGTAAGACAACAACACTTTGCAGAAAGTTCGCCAAGCTTCACAGGGAGAGCTCTGAGATGATAGGTGACGATGGTGGTACTCTGGCCTTTGACGGGAGCTACGCGGCCTTTGAGATGGGAGGATTGTACGTAAAGACAGAGGGGCTGGATGAGAGCCAGCCTGAAATACTCCGTGCGGCAGACTCCCGTGATGCCTTTCTGGAAAATGTTGCCATTAGCAAATACCCGTATATACCCGATTTCAAAGATATTTCCAAGACGGCAAATGGCCGGACCGTTATCACAAGAGAGAACCTTGAAATAGCAAGCCCGTCCTTAAGGGCGGACAGGCTGGATTATATAATCATCCTTACAAGAAATCCCATGATCAATGCCATAAACAAGTTGACTCCTGAGCAGGCCACCATGCAGTTTATCTACGGCGAATCAATTGAGAGTTCAGGAGGCAATCCCGAGGAGGCAGGTAAGTTCAAGCGAGTCTTCTTTCTTGACCCTTTTGTTTGCGGGAATCTTCTTGAGCATGCGATGATTTTCTATGATATTATCAAGAGAAACCGCATAAAGTGCTATCTGTCCAATACAGGCACTATAGGCGCGGACGATGCAAAGGTAACCCTGCGCCAGTCTCTTGGTATTTACAATGATCTCAGTCGCATAGAGCTGCGGTTCAGCTCCGAACCGGATTTGTTGGGCTATCATTACCCGATTAAATGCGACCGGGCCAACCTGTCCCTCATGAATGCACACACTCTTTTTCCTGATAAGGAAATCCTCAAAAAGAAGATAAAGAATTTCCTTAAGGGCAGGACAGAGTATCTTGAGGATTTTGAGGCCAGATTCGGTGGAATCCCCGAACACATAAGGGAATCATTGCCCTATCGTGAAGACCACGTCTATAAAATAATTGAAGATCACAAAGCCCTGGATTTTGAATAATAGCTAACAGCTAAAGGCTAATCGCTCAATTTAGGTATGAGGCACAATCGCTGGAAGGATATAGATCAAGCCAGAAAGCTTCTCAAGCTTCCTGAACAGGTAACCAGGATAGAGATACTGGAGGCATACAGGCGTCGCTGCAGAGACCTTCATCCAGACAGGAATCCAGGCATAGACACATCAGAAGAGATGGCCGGGCTAAATGCGGCCTACAGTATTTTGATGGAATATTCCGATAGGTATGAAATAAAGCTCAATCCAAATGAGGATGGCATGACCGAGGGAGAATGGTGGATGCATCACTTCGGACAGGACCCTATCTGGACCGGAGACCATGAGGAAGAATAGCTATGGCTCTAATCGTACAGAAGTATGGCGGTTCTTCAGTAGCTGACTGTGATCTGATTAAAAGAGTTGCAGATCATGTGATTGCCTGCAAAAAGCAGGGCGATGATGTGGTAGTAGTCCTCTCTGCCATGTCAGGGGAGACCGACCGGCTTATTGACCTGGCAAGGCAAGTACAATCAACGTCAGACCCCAGGGAACTTGACGTATTGCTGGCCACCGGAGAGCAGATGACCATCTCCCTCTTTGCCATGGCAGTCAGAGAAAAAGGCTTTGAGGCCACGTCCTTTCTGGGTTATCAGGTCCCAATCGACACGGATTCAGACCACGGAAAGGCCAGGATCCTGGACATATCAACTGAAAAACTCAATGCAGCCATCAAATCAGGACATATTCCTGTTGTGGCAGGATTTCAGGGAGTTACCCCTAGAGGTAATATCACCACCCTCGGAAGGGGCGGCTCAGACACAACTGCAGTGGCAGTGGCTGTAGTCCTTAATGCTGATATCTGCGAAATTTATACAGATGTAGATGGAGTCTACACAACAGATCCCAATATATGTCCGGATGCCAGAAAGATAGACAGAATCTCCTATGAGGAGATGATGGAAATGGCAAGCCTCGGTGCAAAGGTCCTTGAGATCCGATCAGTGGAGTTTGCTATGCGATACGGCATGCCTCTCCATGTGAGATCGAGTTTTACTTACAACACAGGGACCCATGTGGTTAAGGAGGATAAAACTATGGAACAGATCTTGGTTTCCGGTGTTACCTACAGCCGAAATGAAGCGCGTATTACCATCACAAAGGTCCCTGACAGCCCCGGGATAGCCGCAGGCATATTCAATCCGATCTCGAACGCAAATATTGTGGTTGATATGATCATCCAGAATACAAGGGCTGGTGACCTCACTGACATGACCTTTACAATTCCACGGGGGAATTACGACCAGGCCATGGGAATAGTGCAGAAAGTAGCCAAAGAAATCGGGGCCGAGAAGGTTGCTGGAGACCCGAACATTGCCAAGGTTTCTATAGTGGGAGTGGGCATGAGGAACCACGCGGGTGTGGCCGGCAAGATGTTCGATATCCTGGCCAGGCATGGAATTAATATTCTCATGATTAGCACCTCTGAGATCAAGGTATCATGCGTCATTGAGGAGAAATACACTGAATTGGCCGTTCGCGCACTGCACGAGGAGTTTGGTCTGGATCATGAATAAAAAAATCGAAATATATGACACAACCCTTCGGGACGGGACTCAGGCCGAGGATTTTAACCTCTCTGTCGAGGATAAGGTCCGGATAACATTAAAACTTGATGATCTTGGCGTAGATTACATTGAAGGGGGCTGGCCGGGGTCCAACCCAAAAGACGAACAATACTTTCGCGAGATTCAAAACTATTCCCTAAACCACAGCAGGATAGCTGCCTTTGGCAGCACTCATCACGCCAGGCATCATGCCCACGAAGATCAAAACCTCAAGGCACTCGTGGCAGCCAAGACTCCAGTTATTATAATTTTCGGAAAGACATGGGAAATACATGTAAAAGACGTCTTGAGAATCTCCCCGGAGAGGAACCTGGAACTTATAGAGGACTCCCTTTCCTGGCTGAGACCCCAGGTCCAGACACTATTTTACGACGCTGAGCACTTTTTCGACGGATACAAGACCGACCGTGACTATGCCCTTGAGACCCTGCGCCGGGCATTGGCCGGAGGGACGGATTGCCTTGTGCTTTGTGATACCAATGGCGGGACTATGCCATATGAACTGACGGAGATTATCCAGGATGTCCGGAAGGCACTGGGAGACGGAGTTCAACTGGGTATCCACTGCCACAATGATGCCGAAGTTGCCGTAGCCAACTCCCTGTCAGCAGTCAGGGCCGGAGTGACACACATCCAGGGTACCATGAACGGTTTTGGTGAGAGGTGCGGAAATGCCAACCTCTGTTCCGTAATTCCGTGCCTTGTGCTCAAAATGGGGTATGAATGCACACCAGGCAAAAATCTCGATAAGCTCACCAGTGCGTCAAGGTTTGTTAGTGAAATCGCAAACCTGTCCCACAATAAGTACCAACCCTATGTGGGGGAAAGTGCCTTTGCCCACAAGGGGGGTATCCATGTCAGTGCTGTCCAGCGCAATCCTGAATCATATGAACACATAAGACCTGAACTTGTGGGGAATATACAGCGCATCCTGATCTCAGATCTTTCCGGAAAAAGTAACATCCTTGCCAAGGCCAGGCAATATGGCCTTGACCTGGAGAGCCATGACCCTGTTGTGCTGGATATTGTGGCCCAGCTAAAAGAACTCGAAGCCCAGGGTTTCCAGTTCGAAGGTGCGGAAGCCTCCTTTGAGTTGCTCATGAGAAAGGCCATGGGCACCCGGCGCAAGTACTTTGATCTCCTTGCCTTCAGGGTCATAGACCAGAAGTTCAAAGACAATGAACCTACACAGGCAGAAGCTACTATTAAGGTGCGTGTAAGTGGCCATACAGAACACACCGCTGCAGTGGGCAATGGACCGGTAAATGCCCTGGATAACGCCATTAGAAAGGCCCTTGAAAAATTCTATCCACAGCTCAAGGAAATGACACTGCAGGACTATAAGGTCAGGGTGCTTCCTGGAAGTCCCGGGACAGAGGCAAAGGTCAGGGTGCTGATAGAATCAAGGGATCAACACGACAAGTGGGGCACGGTCGGGCTTTCTAACGATATCATCGAGGCCAGTTGGCAGGCCCTTGTGGATGCTATCTGCTATAAGTTACTCAAGTCAGAAAAAGAAAAGCCGCAGGGTTAGATTTTTTGTAACCGTTCACGGGTTCAGGGTTCAATAGGGGTATGGGGTCAAATCTGTAATCAGTCTTTTATTCACCGGCATCATGGAGTACGGCATCAACCAACTCCTGGCGGATATAGATACCATTTTCGATGAGAGCCTCAACGTGTGGCTTGATTTTTTCAATCAACCTCATTCGCTTGGCACGCAGGAGCAATCCTATGGTTCCGATTTGCTTTATGTTTAATCTTGCGGCTATTTTTTTTGCCCGGGCATCATCCAGCAGGATGATGCAATCGGGTGTTGTTTGGGCCAAAGCGATTGCCTGTGCTTCTCCTGCATCCACAAGAATGCTTAAAGGTTGTACCAATTGAGATGAAGGTGTTTGGATTGTTATCCATTTGACCTGGCTTATCTCATATGCACCGGGCAGTCCCCGGCCTTTTATTGTTACTTCGCGCCATA
>JAUXDR010000294.1 GCA_030618205.1 Deltaproteobacteria bacterium
TAGTGTGAGTCCGTGGATCTCTTCAACTCGAACAGCTTCTCCTTTGTCAATGGGCGGACCACCGCCCATTACCTTGGCCTTCCATAGCTCGGCGCGGATTTGGACATAGCCCGACGGTGCCAACCGCTCCTTCGCAATTCCTCGCGTACCGACCATCAAGTGCGCCTGCCCCGCGCGGTCCCAGTCGTAAGCGCGCCACACGAAGGGAAACAAGACTGCGTCTTTTGCCACCCAGATAGTGAGAAGGCCCCACACAAACCACGCAGGAAGGTCCAGCCAATGTCGAACCTGGATCAAGATCAAGATCAGCAGAGCCGTGCCGGGTACCTGAAGGAGAGCATATCTCACTACGACCCGAACTGTGCAACCCGCTTTTTTCATGCTCTCTGTGACCTCGGCGGCCTCTTTAGCCAGGAATTCACAACGTCCGCCTCTGTGGCCTCTGGCGTATGATAACACTGGGCCGCGGCAAGGCTAATTTCCTGTGCCATTTCTTCATGGCCCTTATTCATCCCAGGAATCACTTCGTCATCCATATCAATTCTCAGGGTTTAGCTCGCATCTTCCTTATTTATTACTTTGTGCTTTTAGGCCTTTTTCACTGTACACACTAATATTTCTTCTGCCCTGAATCATTTATGTTAACCGCAGACCACGCAGACTGAATCATATTAATATGGGACTTGGGGACGTACCAATTCATACAAGTAAATTTTTTGTTATGTTGTATGGTGAGGCAAGCGCAATTGGATGCCCATGGTGTCAGCGGTGAACAGTATCCAGACTAAGACCCTTTTAGGATCACCATCCAAGCCACCCTTTCTAGAAGTGGTGGTTGACTTTTTAAAACAATGAGATTTTGGCCCTGGCAAAAAAAGAAGAAAGACCCTCAGGCGTTAATAAAAAAGAACGAGGGGCGGGCCTTGTCCTCCAAACCCAAACCCGAAGCCATCACTCACTGGCAAAAGGAGCAGTTCTTAAAGGAGTTTAATGACCGTGAAGAAGTCTTCTTTTTAGAATTGGCCCAAAGAAGTATTTCAAAAGGTTATCCTGTATGTCGTGATTTATATTTCTTCTGCTATTTCAGCACTCTTAGATTCCGGTTTCTTTCTCAAGTTGGTCACGATGCCCGTTTCAGTTACGTCTATGCCTGGGGATTAAAGGACCTGAATGATCAAATCTCTTTTTATGACAAAAAACTGGAAAAATGGAAAAAAGGGGGGCATTGATCTCAGAACGGCAGTTCCGAGATCAATGTCCCGATGGCTGCGTTGCCTGGTACCTGCAACTTCTCATTTAACCCGTAACTATTGACTATTGACCCGCAACCCGTCACCCCGCAAGACACGGTTTGCGCGCCGCGGTTACCTCATCCAGCCTCCTTACCTTGCACCTTTTTGGTGCGTCATGAAGCAGGTCCGGATTTTGCCTCGCCTCACTCACGATTGCTTTGAATGCTTCAATAAACTGATCGATATCCTCTTTGGACTCTGTCTCGGTCGGCTCTATCATGATGGCACCGTGCACGACCAGCGGGAAATAGACTGTAGGCGGATGAAA
>JAUXDR010000230.1 GCA_030618205.1 Deltaproteobacteria bacterium
GCTCACTGCTGCTGCGGCACCGGTCTTGGTGGGGATCATATTGACAGCAGCGGCCCTGGCCCGTCTGAGGTCGCTGTGGGGAAAATCAAGCAATCTCTGATCGTTTGTATAGGCGTGTATAGTGGTAATCAGCCCGGAAACTATACCAAATCTGTCCAGTATTACTTTGGCCACAGGGGCGAGACAGTTGGTGGTGCAGGAGGCGTTAGATACGATGTGGTGACTGGCTGGATCATAGTCGTCTTCATTGACCCCCATCACAATCGTGACGTCATCATGCTTTGCAGGGGCTGTGATTACGACCTTTTGCGCTCCGGCCTCCAGATGCCCGCGTGCAAGATCCGCATCACTGAACCGTCCGGTAGCTTCGATTACGTATTCCACACCCATTTCCTGCCATGGCAACTGGGAGGGCTCCTTGATGGCTGTTATCCGTATATCTTTGCCATCCACAATTATTCCCTGATCTGTGTCCTGCACATCGAGGGGGAATGTTCTCATTACAGAATCATACTTTAACATGTGAGCCAGCGTCTGGGTGTTTGTCAGGTCATTTATGGCCTCAATTTCAATGGCTTCAAATTCTTTGTATTGTTTAGAAGCCCTGAAAATGCTCCTTCCAATGCGTCCGAAACCGTTGATGCCGACCTTAATAGTCATGTCTGAACCTCCTAGCAGCTAATATTCAGGATTAATTATATATTGATTGGGCCTTGAGCATTGTTCAGGCTAATACGATGTTAAACCGCAGAATATCGAACAAGGAATTTCGAATCATGAAGGGTTTTTAAAGCCATTTCCTTCGACATTTATAATTCTTTGTTCGATATTCGATATTCAAACGTCAGTTCGAATGGCCCAAACGATGATCAAGACCATCAGTTACTTTTTCAAGATTGCAGTAGCTTGATTGATGCTTCTTCTACTATAATTTACCACTTCGTCTGCCAATTCATGCAGGGTCTGATCCTTATTCCTGCACTGGCACAATTTGATCAACATGGGAAGATTTACCCCTGTTATGACCTCGACCTTGTTGTCCTCCAGGAAGGCAAGGGTCATGTTGGCCGGAGTCCCACCGAACATGTCTGTAAGTATCAGTACACCGTCACCCGTATCTACTTCCTTAATAGCCTTGCGGATGTCGGACTGTAATTTATCTATAGGCCTTGACGGATCTATAGAAAGGGCGACCATCTGTTCGGCCTTACCCACAATAAAAACCGTCGTTAATAACAGCTCATCAGCAAGACGGCCGTGGGATGTCACAACCACACCTACCATGTATTTATCCCTCCAGTTCCAGGTCTCTGTGTGTGACGATAACCTCCTCATCAGCCCCTGTAAATAGTTCTTTTAGGTGCTCTACAATGGCAACACTCCTGTGTCGACCTCCTGTGCATCCTACGGCAATCACAAGATAAGATTTACCTTCATTTCTGTATTCCGGGACAAGGAATTTCAAAAGGCCTTCGGCGTGTTTAAGAAATTCAATAGTGTCTTCCTTTTCCAAGACATAGGTTCGGACTTCATGGTCGCAGCCGCTTAAGGGGCGCAGCTCCGGCTCGAAGTATGGGTTTGGCAAAAACCTGACATCCAGGACCAGGTTGGCATCGGCAGGGACCCCGTACTTAAAGCCGAATGACAGTATGTGTATCACGAGTTGATCCAGACGCTTTCTGGGGGAGTAAAGCCTGACAATACCCTGCCTTAGCTGATGAACATTGAAATCTGAGGTATCAAATAATTTGTCGGCACATTCCCTTAGCCCCATCAGATGTTCCCTCTCAACATGTATTCCTTCAAGGATACTGCCCCTGGGCTTCAAGGGATGCCGGCGGCGGGTTTGGCTGAATCTCCGTACTAATACCTCATCCTTTGCATCGAGAAACAGGATTTCGAGGTGAAATCCTTCCTCTTTAATCTGTGTAAAGATAGACTGGTATTGATTGAGGAAACTCTTTTCTCGCACATCCATCACAAGGGCTACACTGGTGGGCATTGTGGAAACATTTTCAGTAAGGGAGAGAAACTCCGGCAAGAGGGCTATCGGAAGATTGTCCACACAGTAATAGCCCATGTCTTCAAAGGCTTTGAGTACAGTACTCTTACCGGATCCGGACATGCCGGTTATGACTACCGTTTGAACCAGTTTGACCGGATCATCAGGTGCTGAAATTACCCCAGGCTCATCTTTTTGAAACGGGGCTTGTAGGGATTTGTCAGTCACTTCTCGTTCTTTGTGTAAAACGCTGTGGGTCTTAGACCTGACCGTCTATTTCTTCTATTACTTTTTGAATGGAACGTGCATCCGGCGCTTCCATAATTCGCTGGTGCACTTCCTGGGTCTTTAACACCCTTGAAACCTGGGCTAATAGTTTGAGATACGGGGTTGCCGAGTTGTCAGGTGCAAGCAAAAGAAACAATATGTGAACCGGACGGTTATCCATTGCATCAAAAGGGATACCCCCTGGGCTCCGGCCGACTAATATGAGCATATGG
>JAUXDR010000040.1 GCA_030618205.1 Deltaproteobacteria bacterium
GTCCACGGGGTATTTGTTAATCCTATAGAGTGGTGGGATCAGAAATGGATTCAAGACCACATCCTGACCAATTTATCTGTGCAATGAGGCTTTTTTGATATAGGTTTCGTTGTGTTAATTATAACTGCCGAGCCTATGGCAATGATAGTTAAAGGCTGGAGCCAAGGGCTTTTGTCTGTTGTTTTTTCTTGTAATGTAAATGGAAACTTGGAGGTATATTCAGAATGGAAATATCTTTGGTGCTGGTGCCTGTAGATTTTTCAGATTGTGCTGTAAACGCATTGAGGTATGCGAAAAAAATAGCTTCTTCATTAAAGGCGGAATTATTACTCATTCATGTCATAGATTCAAGAGAGGTCTTTCGAATTGCTGATTACACCAAGGAATCAATTGAGAATGTGAGAGAACGGCTTACGAACCAGGCCAAACAGACCTTTCGCCATTTTTTAAATGATTGGGACAGTGACGGTCTGGTGAAAGATACCATCGTATCTTATGGCTCCCCATTTCAGGAAATTGCTATAAAAGCAAGGGAGCTTCAGACTGACCTAATTTTAATGGGCGGTTATGGGAGTAAAGGAAAGGGACAGATCGACGAGATTTTTTTCGGTGGCACAGTGGACAAAGTGGTTCGCCTTCTGCCCTGCCCTGTGCTATGCGTACCCATGGAATGGCCCAGTGAAAATATTTAGGGCAGTACGTCAGACAAAGATTTCCAGTATTTCATAATTTCTAAGCCCTGCCGGCGTGCGGACTTCAACCTCATCCCCTTCATGTTTGCCTATCAGTGCTTGGCCAAGAGGGGACTTAACTGAAATGTTTCCTTTTTGTACATCGGATTCGTCTGGCCCTACCAGCTTATAAACAACCTCATCTCCGCTATCTATATTTTCCAGTCTAACCTTGACTCCGAATACAACCCTGTCACAGTCCTGGTTTTCACTTTCAATCACCTCTGCTGCGGAAAGTTTGCTGTGAAGATACTGTATCCTGGCTTCAAGCTGACCCTGTCGTTCCTTTGCAGCATGATATTCGGCATTTTCAGATAAATCGCCGTGTGCCCTGGCTACTGCAATAGCCTTGATTGCTTTAAATCTGTCTACTTTTTCCAAGGTCTCAAGTTCTTTTTTAAGTCTTTCGAAACCCTCTTTTGTGAATGGGGTTCGCTCCATATACATATACTCCCCAATTATATTTTTTGCCGGTCGACGAGCTTGCGTAACAAAAAAGCCCTACGAAATTGAGCCGGATCAGGCTTTGCAAATCAGGTCATTCCGAAGTTAATAAATACCAGAAAAAGACATGGATGCAAGCTGTCAGCTCGACAAAGTCGGAATCCTTTTTCATCGAGCCGTTTGAAACACCCACTCCAATACTCTGTGAACGTATATGGGTATTTTTTACCACTCATGGAGTAGAATTCTTGTTTGTATGGCTAAAATTTTCACTTTAAACACTTTACATTCAAGGTCGTCGGACCTAAACTCTTCTATTAATGTTTGCAACTAGTCAGGAAATCGTTTATATTTCGCGATTGTCTTGTGATCAAGATGGGTCAAACAAAGGAATTGTTTGCCATGGTCCGCATCAGCCATGTCTTGGCTTAGCTTGACATATGATGAACAATAACTAACAAAGTTTTATCTGGATGAAATTATGGCCGTAAAAGTAGTCCTCGAGAAAAAGAACCAGTCATCCAATGGTTATCTGGGTCGTCTGATTGAAGCAGGCCAAGAAGGTACTATTACTTATCAGGTACTGAATGAACTAATACCTGATGAGGAAAAGGATCTTGAAAAGCTTGAAGAAATATTCGACCTGCTGTGCCTTAATAATATCGAAGTCATCGATGGCCCAAAATTCGCAACTATTTCCAGAGAGAAGGTACTAAAAGAGCTTGCAGAGAAAAAGGGGTTGGTCGAAAAAGGACCAGAGGCTATTTCTGAGGAGACAGAATCTGAGACTCCGACAGTGGTTCTTGATGCCGGAGGTCATACCGACTCAGAGGAGATTACTACCACCTATTTGCGAGAAATGGGTAGCTATGAGCTTCTTACTCCTGAGAAGGAGCAAGATCTCAGCCGCACTATCAGAGATGGCTTTAATGGGATTATTAAGGCTATCATGGATCACCCCTCGGATCTGCCTGCAATGGAGGCCTTGAGGGAGCAAATTCGCACATGGAGGCGTCGTGATCCTACCCTTAAGCCCAAAAAGCAGCAGTTAAATTATTTAGTAAGTGCTGTTACCAGCATTATGGAGATTTATGCCGAGGATGACAGCCTTAAACCCCTCGAAGTCATCGTCAAAGGGCATCGGGCAAGAATAGAGGTAGCCAAAGATGAAATGATCAATGCCAACCTCCGTTTGGTGGTCAGCATTGCCAAACGGTATATGCATCAAGGCCTGTCACTTGCTGATCTGATTCAGGAGGGTAATCTTGGTCTTATGCGAGCTGTTTTCCGGTTTGATTACACAAAGGGCAACAAGTTTTCTACATACGCCAGCTGGTGGATACGCCAGGCTATTACCAGGGCCATCCTGGACAAGACCCGCACAATACGCCTTCCGGTACATTTTTTAGAACTTCGCAGTCAATTCTTTAAGGCATTTTATGCCCTCCTCAAGGAGCTTGGCCGGGAACCTACACCTGCTGAGATTTCACTGCGAACCGGGCTGCCCTTGGAAAAAATTTTGTCTATTCTGGAGGCCTCAAAGGAACCGGTCTCTTTGGAGACACCAGTTGGGAATGAAGACAGCACTCTGGGGGACTTTATTGAAAACATGGATATTGTCTCTCCTTACGAAACAGTGCGGGAGAGGGAGCTTACAGAACGGATTAAGGGCATCCTGGCCACTCTCAGCCCAAGGGAGGAGAAGATCATTCGCCTCCGCTTCGGGATAGGAGAGGACAGTGAATATACCCTGGAGGAGATAGGCAAGCGCTTCAATGTGTCACGCGAGCGCATTCGTCAGATAGAGAAGAAAGCCCTGAACAGGTTAAGACACTCAAGTCGCCGGGAGCGTCTGAAGTTTTTTCTTGGCTAGAAAATTTCTCAATTTATTTCACCCAGCGTTTAATCATTTTACCAGCCACACTGATTTATTCTTGTCCACTGAGTTGATTACCAGACCAGTCAAGATTTTTGGGGTAAAGTAGGTTGATTTGTGAGGCATGATAAGTCCTGTATCAGCTACATCCAGGACCTGATTAACCGGTGTAGGCCGCAGGATAAATAGTACATCGTTTTCATCTAAAGCCTTAACGGCACCCGGTGTATCTATTGTGAACTTTATGGTCTTTCCCGCCTCCAGGCTCTGAGGATTAATTTTAAAGACCCCCTTAATAATGGCCTCTTCCAGCAGGATTACGTCGAGTTCCGACAGGGCAGGGTGTAAGTGCGACAATAGCCTGTTTTGATCTGTTGCTTTCTGCCACCAGACTTGTGCTGTTTTTCTTTTTCCAAAAACCACTCCAACCCCTCGCCTCTGCCGTTTTTCATCAAGGCATTGAATCAAATTGGTGCACAGTTGCTCTGGTTTCAGATCTTTCGTATGAGAGATTTGTTCAACATCGAACACCTGAGACGCCGTGGCTTCTATGAGCTCTAGATCCAAGGCCTCCGGCATGGTGACAACCCTGTGAACCGGAAGGATTATAAGGCCGGGGTCTTCTGAATCTACGAGATAAACCATCAGGTAGTTATATGGTTTTGACGGATCTTTTCCATAAACCTTTTGCATCTCGTTTCGGTATTTAATGGCAGTGGTGTAGCGGTGGTGACCGTCAGCTATATACAGAACAGTTTCTAACAGACACTCATGAAGAAATTTCAGTCTGTCCACGTCGGTTATCTTCCATAACCTATGGGTATTCCCAGCCTCGTCTTTTACGGTATAAAGCTCTTTTCTCTCGGACTCGGCTAAGATACGGGCAGCATCCGGGCTGTGGCGATAGAGGATGAAAACTTGGCTGAACTGGGCCTCTGTAGCTTGCAGTAGATGAAATCGATCTTCCGTCACTCTGTCGAAGGTCCGTTCATGGGGGCGCACAATTCGACTCTCCCAGTCCTCTACGCGTAACAATGCCACAAATCCCTTTCTGCATAAATTTTTACCTGGGGTCGAAAAGCTGATATCATAGGGATAGATAGCAGGCTTATCTTTTTGCTCTAAGATCTTTTTGGATAGCCAACCCTCAAATTTCTTTTTTGCGCAGGTGTATTTGTCTATCTTATGCGTCCCGCTGAAATCAGGCTTGGATAATTCAAGGGAAAAGATGTTGTAGTGATTTCTTGATACAAGGCTATCTCGTTTCTCATCATCAACTACATCATAAGGCGGGGCTACCAGTTGGACTATATCCCCGGCATGATCAGCATTGTATCTTATTCCACGAAAGGGTAATACGATTGCCATTTCAATCCTATTGCAGTTTTTTGGTTTTTATAAAATGTCCTTCAGCCCATCGAGTCCATAGAAATGGGTGAGGCCTTAGCTACTATGGCAGGAGCAGATCGTCAAGCGGTAGTATGGGATTCCTGGCAGGGGGGTTTATTATGTGTTATCTGATTGGGAATTCTCACCATACAAACCGACAACTCTGTTTCTCCCAGATGTCTTGGCTTTGTAAAGTGCCCTATCAGTGCGAATAAGCAAAGAGTCCACAGTGTCTTCCAGGTCCAGTTCCGTGACTCCCAAGGATGCCTTGACTGTTAAGCGATGACCCTTTCGCTTTACGGTAAATATGTGTCTAGCCACACGTTTTCTGAGGCGTTCAGCCAGAGTCATTCCATTCTGGCAGTTAGTGTGAGGTATCAGGATGACAAAATTTTCACCACCATACCTGTATATGTTATCAACCTCTCTCACTGTATTTCGTAGGATATCAGCTATTTTCTGTAACACATTATTTCCAATCTGGTATCCATAGTGGTCGTTTACATCCTTGAAGTGGTCAAGGTCAATCATTATGATCGACAAGGGAAACTGATATCTCCTGGACTTGGCTATTTCTTTTTTCAAATCTGTTTCCAGTGCGATGCGGTTATTAAGACCGGTCAGGTGATCTATACGCAATTTTTTTTGAAGACCCTTAATGAAACCGGCGTGCTCCATAAGCTCTTTTTCTGCCTGTGCAATGTAAGCTGAAAGGACTTCGTTGTGCTCTTGAACCTGCTTGATTTCCCCCTTTAATTCTTGATCATATTGAACTTTCTGTTCAAGAAATTTCAGGCCGGCAGTTATGGCGATCGCTTGTTCCTTTGCATCTGACGCAAAGGAGCCGACCGTGTCCTTGACACCATCTAAGATCTGATCCGTTTGTTCCAGAAATCCCTCTACCATTTGGCTGGGGACTGTGGGAGGTTTGGTCTTTTTGAGTATGATTTCGTCGTAACCATTCTCAAATACAACATGCCAGAATTCAGTTGCATATATGTCAGGCCAAGGCAGCAATCCTTTTTGGACTAAATTTCTAAGGCTATTGCGTACGACTTCAGTTACTTGTGCAGCTAAATATTTTTCATTTTTTTTTGGCGTATGGTCTGTCATTAGAGGCCTCTATCGTTAGTCTCCAGAAGCTGATTCAAGGCATTTTCCAAAGAACAGGTGGGGGGGAAAGATTCAAGCAAAAAACCTGTCTCAAGTTCCCACTGATTCTTGCATGTATCTAACTGGTCTTGAATCAGGTCGGACAACTGCTGCATGGAATCAAGCGGGTAGTTTGCAAATATTAAGTAATCCGATGCCCTTCGAAAAAGCAGGGCCTTGCCATCTATGTCACGGTTTGTCTTAGAGAAGTCGCTTATGGATTGCTGCATATTTTCCCCGATTTCGTCCAATATCTGGTCTGTTCTGAGATAACCCCAATTTCGGTCTATTTGCTTCAAGTTCTTGAAGTTGATAAAGATCATAAAATACTCGGGCCTATCTATACTAAGAGCAGTGATTTTGTCCAATGTTAACAGATAACGGTAGTTATAAAAGCTACACATAGGTTCCCTGAAATAGGTGATTCGTCTGAAGAGCTCAAGCTTATCTATGTCCCTGCATGGATGCCTCTGTATAGTCAGGGGATTCCAGTCAGATACGACCTCCTCCAGGGCTTCTACGACTTTTTGGTCAAGTCGTCCTTCTCTCGCCTCGTATTTTAATATTTCTATGGCCTGAGTGCTGGGTATAGAGGACTTATAAGGCCGTTTTGCGATCAATGCTTCATATATGTCTGCCACTGACACTATTCTTACCATGGGGCTCATATCATTCCCTTTCAGGCCTGTTGGATAGCCGCTTCCGTCCAGCCGTTCATGGTGATAAAGGACTATTTCGGTTATTCTGTCATCAGGATAGCGGAAAGCAAGATACTTTGCCCCAATGGTTGGATGCATGTTCATGATTTGTCTGTCGACATTGTTAAAACGGCCGGGCTTTAAGAGTACGTTGTCCGGTATTGCAATTTTCCCGATGTCATGGATAAGACAACCCGTCTCCAAGACTTCCAGTTCTTCTGATGATAGCCCTTGACGAAGACCTATTCTTCTGGATATGGCAGCGACCCTCAGACTGTGTTCCAAACTATAGGGATCACGACTGCCCAGCATCTCTCCCATTACATCGAACAGGTCCTTGATCAGGGCCTGGTATTTTTCTTCAAGTGCCATAACTTGATCAAGCACTGCCAATCTGGCAAATATCTGTTCAGGATGGCAGGGCTTGACCATGTAATCAGTAGCCCCGGCTTGCAGTGCATTGATCAGGGTCTGCCTGTCTTTGATTCCGCTGAGCACAATAGAATACAGCTTGGGCCTTGCCAGGTTTTTTACCTCTTGTAAAAGTTCCAGGCCACCAAGCTCAGGCATATGCAAATCAGTGATAAGGAGACGGATTGTATCGTCCTTTATCAAGATAGACAGGGCTTCTCTGCCATCCGCAGCACCAGTGACATTCAGCCCCCATTCGGAGAGGTGAGCGACCAGCAGCTCTCTCTCCTGTGCAACATCTTCCGCTACCAGCACGCTGTACTTGCTGAGAACCGGAAGATCACCGGCGGTAGTGGTGGAAAAGCCTTTGGAATTTTCGTAGATTCTCAAGGGTCCTCTCAGCCAAAATCATTCTACTTGTTCATGCAGAGTAATGATATTTGTTCTTTTATTATCGGATAATCAGGCCCGGGACTGTAGTAATTTTAAGATATATTAGGATCTCGGTAGCCGTTCACGGCTTGAAATTTGAAATTGGAAAGTAGAAATTTGGGAAGGATGAAAAAAGCATGAAGGCCAAATTTCGAATTTCCAGTTTCGACATCGGCATTCAATTCGATAGTACACTCTTTTTCGAAAAAAGTGTAAACTGGCGGATGAAGGACGCGAAAATTTGCATCAAAATAAAATGTAGGGGTAATTATGGCTGAAAAAATAGATGATATTACAATAAATTATGAAGATGAATCGGGAAAACAGTTGGTAAAGGAACTCGACAAGGTGATCCTGACTAGAGGGAGTTGGACCACCATCATGT
>JAUXDR010000239.1 GCA_030618205.1 Deltaproteobacteria bacterium
ACGGCGTGGCCAAGAGAGCCGTTTACTTTGAAGGCGCCAGCAATATATCCGCAGATTACAGCAGATACGGCTCCGCCACCTCGGTTACAGCCGATGATGTTTGGTAACCCATTAATATCACATAAAAAACTTAGCGGTACCAACGACAGGCCATTACCAAAGTGGCAGTAACTTGCGGGGAGGCAACTACTTTTATATTTTTTAGTCCCTTGAATATAATCCTGTTAATACTGCGTCTGCTAGAGTACGACCCTTCATTAAATTCTCTAACTCAGCTTTTTTCGTTTTTTCATCAACTTCGAGAACTCTATCCAGAGCATATAAGCGAAATTCATATCTATGAATGGCCGAATCAGGACAAGGCCCTTTATAACTTTGCTTCCCAAAATCATTTGTTCCCTGTATACTTCCCTGAGGAACAGTATTTTCTTTTATTTCTCTTATATCCGGTGAGATATTAAAGATAATCCAGTGAACCATTGTTCTTATTGGAGAGTCGCGGTCTTCCATTGTCATAGCAAAACTTTTTGTCTTTTCCGGCACATCTTCTATTATGAATTCTGGATTAATCTCACCGGCATCGCATGTATATTTCGCAGGCATTAACCCATTATTTTCAAAAACACTCTTTAGTTTCACTTAGTTTACCCCCTTTTCCTTTGTTCAAACTAAATTTGATCTCACAAAAATTACTTCTGAGCGATCTGCCTAGTCCTTTTACAATTGCCTTACCTTACGGTATGTTATTTCCATATCGCAACCTAGTCAAGCTCTTTAGTGCCTATTCCAGTGAAGGATGCCAGTCAATCCAGTCCCTCTAGTTTGTGGAATTTCTGAGCCTATTTTGTTTTGGTTATTCAAAAGGATTTTTCAAAAAAATGGTCTGTTCCCTGCTAGGACCCACTGAGATCAGCATTATGGGTGTTTCAGCCATATCCTCTATGGTCTTTAGATAGTCCCTGGCCTTTTCGGGTAAATCATCAAATGATCTCATCTGGCTGAGATCATCCTCCCAGCCGGAAAGTGTCATATTAATCGGCCTTATTGATTCGACCTCCCGAATATTGGCAGGCATATAGGTATGTCTGGTTCCTGAAATATCGTATTCAGTGCAGATATTGAGTTGACCAAGGCCACTCAACACGTCAAGTTTTGTGATAACCAGCCCATCCAGTCCATTGATCCTGACCGCGTCCCTCAATACCACACCGTCAAGCCATCCACAGCGACGGCGCCTGCCTGTGGTTGCCCCGAACTCGGCCCCCTTTTCCTGTAAATGGTCTCCGACCGCATCCTCCAGTTCTGTTGGGAAAGGGCCGCCACCCACCCTTGTAGTATAGGCCTTGCAAATTCCTAGCACTCTATCGATCTTGCTGGGACCTATTCCTGCCCCACAGCAGGCCGCCCCGGCCACGGTATTGGAGGATGTGACAAAGGGATAAGTCCCATGATCAATGTCCAACTGAGTGCCCTGAGCACCCTCAAACAGCACGTTCTTTCCTTTATGCAACGCATCATCTATCAATACAGAGACATTGTCGATAAAAGGGGCAAGGCGCTCGGCATAGTGTTGAAACTCACCATAAATGGTCTCAGGATCAAGTGGATCGGCATTCAGCAACTTAGTCAGATAGAAGTTCTTTTCTTTTACGTTATCCTCGAGTTTTTCTCTAAAGAGCGCAGGGTCAAGAAGATCAGCTACTTTGATTCCATTTCTGACTATCTTGTCATCATAGCACGGCCCTATACCCCGTCCCGTGGTCCCGAGCTTTTTCCCATTGGCCTTTGCAGCCTCTCTGGCATGATCCAGGGCCTTGTGGTATGGCATTATTAGATGTGCGTTTGGGCTGAGCCGCAATCTGTCGGCGGTTACAGGCCTACCCCTTGAGGCAAGCCCCTCAAGCTCCTGAATAAAGACTGACGGATCAATTACAATTCCGTTCCCAATCAGACAGAGCTTGTCATCATTTAGAATTCCTGAGGGGATCAGGTGAAAAATAAACTTTTCGCCGTCCACTACCAGAGTATGGCCGGCATTGTTACCACCCTGAAAACGCACTATAATGTCGGCATACTCTGTCAAGAGGTCTACTATCTTCCCTTTGCCCTCGTCACCCCACTGCGTTCCCACTACTACCAGCGCTGACATAAAAAAGCCCTCCCCTCTTTACTTTTGCGACCATTGAGGATACTTAGATCGTTTAAAAAAGTCAAACAAGCTGCCCCTGGAAAACAGGTATCCAGCAACCACGAACTATGAACTACGAACTACGAACTACGAACAAAAAATCCAATTCCTCACTATTCCTGATAGATGGCAGCTCGTATCTCTACAGGGCCTACTTTGGTATACGTCAGCCCCTGACTACCCATGATGGGTTTCCCACCAAGGTAATCTACGGCCTTACAAATATGCTCTGGAAGGT
>JAUXDR010000122.1 GCA_030618205.1 Deltaproteobacteria bacterium
TGCACTTTTGAGGCTATTTTTGTAGAAGACGAGGTGGCCGTTGTTGATCAGGACGCCTGCACCCTATGCGGTATCTGCGTGGATGGCTGCCCTGAAGGGGCATTAGAGCTCCACGTGGAGGAAGGTCTTGCGACAGACTTAAGCTCTTGGAAAGGGATATGGGTGGTTGCAGAGTGCAGGAGCGGGGTCCTTGCCCCTGTGACACTTGAGCTCCTGGCGAAGTCCAGGGAGCTTGCAGGCGAGCTTGACACAGAAGTTACCGCAGTGCTCATGGGACATGAAATTGAATCCAGAGCACAGGAATTGATATTCCATGGGACGGATAGGGTACTGGTTGTTGACCACCCTGAACTTGCAACATTCACCGACGAGGTTTATGGGAACATACTTGCAGATCTTGCCGGGAGAGAAAGGCCCGAAATTATTTTGGCCGGTGCGACGGCCATGGGGCGTTCCTATATACCCAGGGTCGCCACGATTCTCAAGACAGGACTTACTGCTGACTGTACAGGACTTGATATCCGGGCAGAGGACAGGGCGTTGCTCCAGACCAGGCCGGCCTTTGGAGGAAATCTTCTCGCAACTATTGTATGTCCCGGGCACCGGCCACAAATGGCTACAGTTAGGCCCCATGTCATGAAAGCCAATGCCCCTGATCCTGGACGGAAGGGCGAGGTGATCCGCATCCTTCCCGGGGAAGATCTGCTGAGTCATCGGGTCCAAGTCCTTGAGTCTGTGAAGGAGCAGGCAGAAGGTCCCAATCTCAGCGAGGCAGATGTAATTGTGACTGCAGGCAGGGGATTTGAGCAGGAGAAGAACGTGGAGCTGGCCAGGGAGTTGGCCGATTTGCTCGGAGGTACGGTTGGGGCTACAAGGGCAGCCGTAGATGCGGGGTGGCTATCCGGCCGCACCCAAATTGGTCAAACAGGTGTTACTGTGTCTCCCAAGCTCTATATGGCTTGCGGGGTATCAGGGGCCATACAGCATTTAGTTGGAATGCAAGGGTCAGAGATCATAGTAGCAATAAATAAAGACGCTGAGGCCCCCATTTTTGACGTGACTACTTACGGCCTGGTTGGGGACGTCAAGGAGATATTACCCCTTCTTATCCAGAGAATTCAAAAAGAACGGGGACCATAATATGTCGTGTGAGCAGAAACTTAAAGGGAAAATAGGAGTAGTGACCGGGGGGACCAGGGGAATAGGCCGGGTCATATGCCTCAAACTTGCCCGCCTCGGGGCCAATATCTTTGTAAACGATGTCTGCGATCAGACAATTGCCCAAGGAATCTTAGATGAGATTGCAGGGGCCGGAGGGGTCGGCAGTTTCCTGCCCTTTGATGTCGCGGATACTGAGGCAAGTTCCAAGGCCCTTAAATCAGTCATCAAAGACCATGGCGGGGTCCACATACTGGTTAATAATGCAGGCATTACCCGGGACAGCTTACTTGCCCGAATGAAGGCAAAGGACTGGGACCTGGTGATGTCGGTGAACCTGAAGGGGGCATTTAATTGTACCCAGGCAGTCATTATGGCTATGATCAAGCAGAGATGGGGCCGAATTGTCAGTATAGGCTCGGTAGTCGGCTCTATGGGGAATCCGGGCCAGGCCAACTATGCTGCATCCAAGGCCGGTTTAGAGGGATTTACCAAGTCTGTGGCCAGGGAAGTAGCATCAAGGGGGATTACTGCAAATGTTGTGGCCCCTGGCTTCATTGAAACAGGTATGACTGCAGGATTGCCGGAAAAAGTCAAGGAACAGCTATTGAGCCAGATTCCTGCGGGCCGAATGGGAAGCCCTGAGGATGTGGCTGAGGCAGTGGGTTTTTTAGCCTCGGAGGAGGCATCATATATCACCGGACAAGTGCTCCATGTAAATGGGGGATTGATCTGCGATTAAAATTTCACTGTTGATTAGATCTAATTCTTTTGGGCCAACAAGATATAAGGGAGGATAAAAATGAGTATAGATACCAAGATGTTTGATATCATTGCAAGCCAGCTCAGTGTTGCCAAGGAAAAGGTGGTGCCGAAGGCATCCTTTGTGGATGACCTTGGAGCGGATTCATTGGACCTTGTGGAGCTGGTCATGGCCATGGAAGAGGAATTTGATATGGAAATAGCGGACGAAGACGCGGAAAAGATGCAAACAGTCCAGGATGCCATTGACTTTATCAAAAAACATGGAGAAAAGTGAACCATAAAAGGCACTGGCAATCAGTGTCTGAACGGAAAGGCAGTTCAGACACAATTTTGAATTCTAAATTTTGAATTTTGAATTAAAACCGACACAATATATCGACATGATAAACCAAAACCAAAACCGGAGGGTAGTAGTAACTGGTCTTGGTCTTCTTTGCCCTGTGGGTATCGGGGTTGAGGCCGGCTGGGCGAATCTGATAGCTGGAAAGTCCGGCATAGGTCCTGTTACCCGTTTTGATATAAAAGGCTATCCTTCACAGATTGCCGGAGAGGTGAAGGGCTTTGAACCGGTTGATTTCATGCCGAAGAAGCTGGTTAAACGGATAGATCCTTTTGTAAAACTGGGTATGGCGGCGGCCCGGATGGCCGTTGAAGACGCAGACCTCAAGATCCCGGAGGACAAAGCCTCAAGAGCCGGTGTTATTACAGGATGTGGCCTTGGCGGGCTGGGATCAATTGAATACTTCAGGGATGTCCTTGTGAATAAGGGCCCCAAGCGCGTGAGTCCGTTCTTTATTCCCATGGCCATACCTAACATGGCCTCCGGCCAGATATCAATAATGTGTGGAGCAAAAGGTCCCAATACTGTAGTATGCACTGCCTGCGCGGCAGGTAGCCACGCCATAGGAGACGCCTTTAGAAATATACAGACAGGGGCGGCTGATGTGATGATATGCGGTGGCACTGAATCAGTGATCACGCCCCTGGCATTTGCGGGTTTTGCCAATATGAAGGCCCTCTCTAAAAGGAATGAAAGTCCTGAACAGGCCTCAAGGCCCTTTGATAAGGGCCGCGATGGGTTTATAATCGGCGAGGGTGCAGGTATCCTGATCATCGAGGAGCTGAATCATGCCCTGGAAAGGGGCGCCGATATCCGGGCAGAGATAGTTGGATACGGACTTACCGGAGATGCCTATCATATCACAGCCCCGCCCGAGGATGGAGACGGTGGTGCAAGGTGCATGTCCATGGCCCTTGAGGACGCCGGGCTCAACTATCAGGACATAGACTATATCAATGCCCATGGTACCAGTACTCCCCTCAATGATCTGTGTGAAACAAGGGCCATAAAGACCGTCTTCAAGGACAGGGCAAAGGAGATGCCTGTGAGTTCCACCAAATCCATGACCGGGCACCTGTTGGGAGGTTCCGGGGGAGTTGAGGCAATCTTTTGCGTAAAGACCATTGAAGACGGGATTCTCCCCCCAACCATCAACTATGAGACCCCGGACCCGGAATGCGACCTTGACTATGTGCCAAATAAGGCAAGGAGCCAGTCCGTTGATGTGGTTATGTCAAATTCCTTTGGGTTTGGCGGAACCAATGCCGTACTGATCTTCCGCAAGTACCAGTAAGACACATATTGTAACCGTTCACACTCCTTGGCAGGGAGTAAATAATTACATGAAGATAGCTATCGGTTCGGATCATGGTGGATTTGAATTAAAAGAAAAAATACGCAGCTTACTTATAGGACTTGGACATGATGTCCGGGATCTGGGCTGCTACTCTCCGGATTCGGTCGACTATCCGATACAGGGCCGCGAGGTTGCAAAGTCCGTGGCATCCGGTCAGTGTGAAAGGGGTGTCCTGGTCTGTGGAACCGGCATAGGCATGTCCATAGTCGCCAATCGCATACCAGGTGTCAGGGCTACCCTATGCCATGATCCTTTCACTGCCCAGATGAGCCGGGAACACAACGATTCAAACATACTTTGCATGGGTGGAAGGGTGATAGATCACGGGCTTGCCGAAGAGATGGTCAAAGTGTGGCTTATGACTCCCTTCAAAGGCGGACGTCACAGTCGAAGAATTAATATGATTGACTCATTGGAGTAGGAAAATGATTCATTTGAAACGCACTGATCCCGAGGTCTTTCAGGCCTTCAGGGCCGAAATAGAACGGCAGACAGAGCAGCTTGAGATGATAGCCTCGGAAAACTTTGTGAGCGAGGCGGTCATGCAGGCAGAGGGCAGTGTCTTCATGAACAAGTACGCCGA
>JAUXDR010000215.1 GCA_030618205.1 Deltaproteobacteria bacterium
GGCCTCGTTGCCTGTGCTGTTTGCCACGGGGTATGGGCTGTCCAGGACCGGGGAAGGTCTCTGATCAGACAGGATTTTCCTGATTATGATGACTGGAGTTACCTGGCGATCCAGGGCAGTAGTGAGGTCGAAGCCACTGTGAAGGCCTATGTTAATTTGCCATATGAAGACTGGACTATACCCCGGATGCTTGACAAGATAACCGGCGAGTACCGGCATGGTCTATGGTTTGAAAGTTTTACTGAAAGACGTTGGGGCCCTGTAGAATTGGGGGAGGATGCCCATAGGCGTCTTACCGTTATTCGTCCTATCCTGGACCTCTCTCTGACTTATGTCGATTCCAGCGGCGTGGTCCGTTTTGATAATCTGCAGCCGAAAATTATAAATGACGATCTGGGTTCCGGGAATGCCACCCGCCCCGGCATCTCGCCTCTATGGCTTCCTTACTCCCCCCATACCATCGGTCCGGCTGATGCCTTCAGGACCATTTATGTGCGCTCCTGGTTAAATAAACGGCTTTTGAAATAAAATAATCCGGTTATAGACAATGCTGAATTGTGGAAGAAGATTTAAAAGACATATACCTTAATTTAGCATTCAACATTCAAAATTCAACATTTATTGTGCGTTTTGGGTTTTTTCAGCGGAATCAAACTATTGAATTAGGAGCAGACTATGGCTAAAGTGAATCACTCACTTCTCTGGAAAGGATGAATCTCATCATGGATATTGAAATAGAGCTTTTGCCCGAATCAGAACGAAAGGATCTCCCCTCTTCTTCTAACCTGAGTTTCGGCAAACACCTTTCAGACCACATGTTTTTAATGGATTATAAAACAGACATTGGCTGGCACAACGCCAGGATAGTGCCCTATGGGGACTTTTCTCTTGATCCTGCCTCAGCGTGTCTGCACTATGGTCAGGCCATTTTCGAAGGACTCAAGGCCTACCGTGGAAAGGATGACAAAATCAGGCTATTCAGGGCAGGGGAAAATATGGACCGGCTGAATCATTCAGCATGGCGTATGTGTATGCCTCAAGTGGACAAGGATGAACTCCTTCAAGCCATTAAGACCCTTATTCAGATAGAGAAACGCTGGGTGCCCGAGGCCAAGGGCACATCTCTTTATGTGCGGCCGTTCATGATCGCTACCGAGGCCTTTTTGGGGGTGCGTCCTGCCAGAGAATATTTACTGTCAGTAATATTGAGCCCGGTAGGGGCTTACTATGCCGAGGGTTTCAGTCCTGTAAAGATCTTTGTGACAGACAAGTACGTGAGGGCAGTATCAGGGGGCGTGGGAGAGGCCAAGACTGCTGGAAACTATGCTGCAAGCCTCATGGCATCTGAGAAAGCAAAAGAACTTGGTTTTACCCAGGTACTGTGGCTTGATGCGGCAGAGCGACGTTATGTAGAAGAGGTCGGGACAATGAACATATTTTTCCTTCTGGAAGACGCCCTGATCACACCTGAGCTAAGTGGGAGCATATTACCCGGCATTACCAGGGATTCAGTGTTGCGTCTCGCCCGGGACTGGGGGCTCAAAGTCGAAGAGCGGCCGATTACGATTAATGAGGTCCTTGAAAAGGCAAAGAACAAGACCCTTAAGGAATGCTTTGGAACCGGCACAGCCGCAGTCATTTCGCCTGTAGGGGCCCTATATTATAAAGGTGAAAACTACTCCATTAACCGGGGCAAGACCGGAGATCTGGCCCAGAGGCTCTTTGATGAGATTACGGGTTTGCAGTATGGGGAGAGAGAGGATGCATATGGCTGGATGGATATAATTTAGGCCCTGCGACCTTCATGGCTGTCTCTGTATAGCCCTGCACCAGCTCATCCATGAGTTCCCGGACCGAGACTATCTTGTTTACCCGCCACACGTTTGAGCCGCAAAACACAAAGCCCGATTTAATATTCCCTCTCTGGGCGTTTATAAGGGCCATACCGATGCAATAGGGTGTGTCCGGATAATTGCAGGTTTTGATACATTTGCATACGCATCGATGAGGTCTTTTTCCCCCTGCTTCGGCCTTCTCAATAAATTTACCCTTAAGTGCCCTTCCGGGCATGCCCACAGGGCTGTTGATTATGGTGACATCTTCCTTTTTCGCCTTGATGTAGGCCTGCTTAAACTTATCAGAGGCATCACATTCGTGTGTGGCCACAAAACGAGTTCCCATCTGTACGCCGGCCGCCCCCATCTGGATAAATTTGTAGATGTCCTCGCCTGTATATATCCCGCCGGCTGCGATTACGGGTATAGCCCGCCCCTCCCTCTGTTCAAAGGGTTTTACCGCCTTAATGACTTGGGATGTGAGATTTTCAATATAGTTTTCAGGGGAATCGATATCTTCTGCTCTAAATCCGAGGTGTCCTCCAGCCTTGGGGCCTTCAACAACAATGGCATCAGGGAGACGGGAAAAATGTGAATCCCATCTGCGGCAGATAATCCCGGCGGCACGCCCTGAAGAGACAATTGGGACAAGCTTTGTGTTACAGCCTTCCGGTATAAACCCGGGGAGCCCAAGGGGAAGCCCAGCTCCGCTGATGATGAGATCCGCCCCTGCCTTTGCCGCAACGCGGACAGTCTCCTCATAGTCACTAAGGGCAACCATGATGTTGACACCAATTATGCCATTGGGGGCCGCTTTCTTGGCTAAGCGGATTTGTTTTTCCAGGGCTCGGTAAGTGGCACCTTGGGGGTCTTTGTGAAAGTCCTTTTCGTTCATACCAATAAGGACCGATGCTATAACGCCTATACCT
>JAUXDR010000085.1 GCA_030618205.1 Deltaproteobacteria bacterium
CGACGCCTGGTGGATGGGTTCACCAGTCGCAGTTACGGAATCCAGGTTGCTGCCCTGGCCGGTGTGCCTGAGTCAGTAATCAAAAAGGCCAAGGAGATCCTGAAAAGTATTGAAAAGAAAACCTCTAAGGACAAAAAGGGAATTCCTGCCGGTCCTGTGCGGGAAATGAGGCCTAAACAGCAGCATCCGGCCCAGATGCCCCTGCCACTTGTAATTGATCAGGGGGCTGAACTCAGAGAAAAGGTACTCTCTGCCGATATCAATAATATGACACCTCTTGAAGCCATTAACTACTTAGCAGAACTTAAATCTATGGCAGAAAAGAAGTAAAAAGATGATTCCGCTGAAAAAACCCAATCTGCGGCGCACAATTAAATGTTGAATGCTAAATGCTAAATGTTGAATTAAGGTATATGTCTTTTAAATCTTTTCCACAATTCACAATTCAGCATTCAAAATTCAACATTGTCTATAAAGGGATGCATCTCAGGCTTTTTGAGAGGAATCATATTCCAGGCTTTTTGCAGTGTAATCAAAAGATAATATGAAAACTCTAACGAACATGAAAGAGCGCGGATTCTTGAAACCATGAGCCTGTTATTATCTGAGCATAACTGCGTCCGGCTACGGTTTTTTCTATCCCTGTTTATCATTGTTTTCCTGTCAGGGACATTCTTGCTAATTGCCCTGGACTCTGCCTACGCAAAGCCCGGCAGAGCTGAATACACCTATCGTCAAGCCAAATCCGAATACGATCGCCTTGCCGTGAATTCCCGGCTCCGCACTCACAGGACAGCATGGGTCCGTGTAATCAAGAAGTTCAGAAAAGTCTACCTCACTTATCCCAATGACAAGAAGGTTGCCCCAAAGGCCCTCTTTATGATGGCCCGTTGCTACAGTGAATTATATGGATATTCAGGAGCAGGGAAGGACATCAGGGAGGCCATTGAGCGATATCAGGTCCTGGTAGAGAGATTCCCTAAAAGCCGCCTGGCAGATGACGCCCTCTACGCCCTTGGCGACCTTTACAAGCGTACTGGAAATACCGGAAAGGCCCGAGAGGCCTGGGAAAAGATAGTTAAGGAATACCCTAAAAGAGACAAGGCCAGGATTGCTAAAAACAAGCTGAAAACTTTAGGGCCTGAGCAGCGGCAGAAAACAAAATCTTTAAAGCAGACAACACATTATGAGAAGAAAAAAGGGTCCGCCGGCCTCTCCAGCCCGAGGATTGCTCCAGGTGCAAAACCTGCCACTGTGCGGGAGGTGAGGCACTGGTCTGCTTCAGACTACACCAGGGTAGTAATTGACACGGCAGGCCCTGTATCCTTTAAAAAAGGATATCTTCCTGCCAATAAGGCCAAGCATCTTCCGGAACGTGTTTATTTAGACCTTAAGCCGGCCCGTATAGGAAAAAACCTCAAAGGCAACATCTCTATACAGGACGGGCTACTCAAAGGAGTGAGAGTAGCCCAGTTCAACCGCAGTACAGTCCGCGTGGTACTTGACCTCAGGAAGACCTATAAGACCAAAATCTTTTACCTTGAGGACCCCTTCAGGGTGGTGGTGGACGCCTTTGGAGAGAACTACTTCCAGAGGCCTTTCTGTCCTCCCCAGTCCTCAAAAATATATAAAAAGACCAGGGGCCAATTAAAAGGTAATGGTCTTTCTCTCGCGCAACAGTTAGGCCTCTGTGTAAAACGAGTGGTGATAGATGCCGGCCATGGCGGAAAGGATCCGGGGGCTATCGGGCCTACCGGCCTAAGGGAAAAAGACGTTGTGCTCAAGATTTCGAAAAAAGTGGCTTCACGACTTGAAAAAGACCTTGGCTGCCAGGTTATCCTGACCAGAAAGAAAGATCGGTTTCTGCCACTTACACAAAGGACTGCCATTGCCAACGCCAAAAAGGCCGATCTCTTTGTATCTATTCATGCAAATGCAGCTCCCAACAAGAGAGCCAGGGGAGTTGAGACCTACTTTTTAAACTTTGCCCTGGATAAAGAGGCCATGAGGGTGGCAGCCAGAGAAAATGCTACATCCACTAAAAGCATAGGGGACCTCAAGAACATCCTCAACGACATAATGAAAAATACCAAGGTCGATGAGTCCTCACGCCTGGCAGGTTATGTGCAGAGGGAAGTTGTAAAGAACCTCAGAAAAAAATATAGCAATGTAAAAAGCAAAGGAGTCAAACAGGCCCCATTTTTTGTCCTTATAGGTGCAAGGATGCCCTCTATTCTTGTTGAAGTATCGTTTATCAGTAACAGGAAAGAGGAAGAGCGCCTCAAAAGTGACCGCTATCTGGACCGCGTGGCCGAGGGAATCGTAAACGGTATTAAATCATATATCAGTGGAACCAAGTTGGCCTATCTTCCTTGAAGTACTTAAAGAGGAACCTCTGAACCTCTGAACATCTACTTTTTTATTTAGTAAATAAAACCCATCATAACAGGTTGAATTTTGTTTCTCCTCTGCTAAAGTGGAGCACAATCTGTGGATTCCAAGTGTAATTCAATTGTAGTTGCATGGTGCGACAAAAAACCATTTTGCGGGAGGCGTCTATGTATTGGGGAAATATGGGAGTAAAAATTTGTTTGCTGGCACTGATCTCGATATTGAGCCTGGGACTTCTTGCCGGATGTGGCAAAAAACCGGTAAGAGGCGGAGAGGGAGAAGTACTTGTCACTGAGCAGATCGGGGAGTCGGCCGTAGGGCCTGAAGGAATGCCCGGTATTGCTGAAGTTGGTATGGGTGAGATGGAAATCCCAGGCGAAGCTATGGGCACTGCTGCCGGCTTTGGAGAGGCTATCTCTGAGGGCAGAACCAGCGCCCCCATGCATCCCGTATACTTTGACTTTGACCGTTTCAACATCCGTGACGACATGAAACCCATAATGGAAGAGAATGCTCTGTTTCTGCTTGATCATCCGGAGGTCATGATCGAAATCCAGGGTAACTGTGATGATCGCGGTACCAATGAGTATAACCTGGCCCTTGGGGAAAGAAGGGCAAAAGGCGCTCAGGCATATCTTGTCAATCTGGGTGTAAATCCGGATCGTATAGGAACTGTGAGCTTTGGTGAGGAACGGCTTCTGGATCCAGGACAAAACGAGGACGCATGGGCAAAAAATCGTAGAGATGACTTAGTTGTCATAAAGTAGTCTAAAAGGTTTTGATTATCCCAGGAAACTTTGACCACGGCGCTGCATAGCAACGCCGTGGTCATTATTTTGCAAAAAGTACCATTTGATAATAACCTTAATCTTGTTCGATGGCAAAGCGTACAGAGCCATATGACAGGACATGGGAGTTATGAAAAGGCTCGGGAGGTATTGATTGCCTTATGAAAGGTCGCCTAAGCTTAATACCTGTGCTGCTGATTTTTCTGTGGACCTCGGTCCTGTGCTGTAGTGTAACTGCTGGAGAAGCCGTACGGGTAAAGATAGCTGTTATCAATATGCAAAAAGTGGTACGAAAATCCGTAGCCGGCCAAGAGGCTATGGAGAAGCTCAATAATAAATTTGAAAGCCTTCAGAAACAACTCAGGGCTAAACAAGATGAGTTGAAGGCCTTTAAGAAAGACCTTGAAAAAAAGGGCCCTTTGATGAATGAGGATGCCAAGGCAGAAAAAGAACGCGAATATAAGAAGGCCTTTCGGGATTTTAAAGATCAAAGCGACGATGCCCAGTTTGAAATGCGCCAGGCAGAATCCAAAAGTATGGAGCCGGTACTCAAGGAACTTGAAAAGGTTGTGACCCGTATTGGTGAGGAAGGTGGATACACGCTCATTCTGGAAAAAAACATGCCTGGTATATATTTTAATGCCTCTAATGTCGATATCACGGACGAGGTCATAAAAGCCTACGATAACGAGGTAAAATCCAAGAACAAAAAGGATAAGAAATAGACCCTGAACCTTGAATTGGCCTATGTTTCACATAGATATAGAAAAACAAAACGAACTTACACAGGAACAGATCTCTGAGCTACAGACCATGTGGAACAGATGTGCCGCGCGCATTATCCTTTCCACTACCCTTGCAAAAAGCGGTCATCCAGGTGGCTCTCTTTCCTCCCTGCACACCCTGCTTGTCCTTTACAGCACAATCAAACATCGTCCGGCAGAACCCCGCTGGCCGGACCGTGACCGCGTAGTCGTGAGCATCGGGCATATCTCTCCGTGTGTATACAGCGTACTCGCTGAATTTGGTTATTTCTCAGAGGAAGATTTCCTTACCGAGTTTCGTCGTGCCGGTTCACCCTGTGCCGGCCACGTAGAACAAACCATGCCGGGAATTGAGTGGAATACCGGAAATCTAGGCCAGGGACTTTCAGTAGGTACAGGCATATGTCTTGCCCAAAATCTCCTTGGTCGGCCGGGCAAAACAATCGTCCTCATGGGCGACGGAGAACAGCAGAAGGGACAGGTAGCTGAAGCCAGACGTTTTGCAACAAAATTCGGGCAAGGAAACCTGATCGGTGTAGTCGACAGGAATCACCTCCAGATTGGAGGTCCCACTGAAGATGTCATGCCGGTCCATGTAAGGGATGAATATGCTGCCGCAGGCTGGAATGTATTGTATGTACCAGACGGCCATGATTTCCAGACCATATTCCAGGCCCTGAAAAGGGCATGGGTACATGACGGCCTTACGTCCAGCCGCCCCACGGTTATGGTCATGCGTACTGTCATGGGAAAAGGCATCTCTTTTATGGAAGACAAGGCAAAGTATCATGGGTCTCCGCTGCCAAAAGATGATGCCGAGGCGGCTTTGAGAGAACTGGGACAAGATAAGGACCTACTTGAGCTGTGGTCAAAAAACAGGGATGAACACAAAATAAAGGGACCATGCAAAATACCAGAGGCAGACTTCCCATCTATTGACGCTGGAGAACCCATTGTCTACGGCATTGAGACCAAAACAGACTGCCGCTCTGCATACGGCGCAGCATTAAAGGATCTGGCTCAAAGAAACAATGTTCAGGATTCCACCCCAAAGATCGTAGGATTTAGCTGTGACCTGGAAGGATCAGTAAAGATGCAGGGGTTTCACCATGTTTCCCCCACTGCCTTCATAGAGACAGGCATACAAGAGCACCACGCAGCTACCTGCGCCGGAGCAGTGAGCAGAGAGGGATTGGCCACCTTCTTCAGCACCTTTGGGGTCTTTACCGCAGCAGAGACTTACAACCAGCACCGTTTAAATGACCTCAATGAAACCCACCTCAAAATTGTGTCTACTCACGTAGGACTGGACGTGGGAGAAGATGGACCGACCCATCAAAGTATCGACTATGTGGGACTTTTCAACAACCTCTTTGGCTTCTCCATATTCATGCCGGCAGATCCAAATCAAACTGACAGGATAATCCGTCATGTGGCCACCAATCCTGGCAATGTCTTTGTTGGTATGGGAAGGTCCAAGTTGTCAATTATTACCACAGAGGATGGAAAACCGTTTTTCGATGCAGACTATGTGTTTCGGCCTGGGCAGGCAGACTGGTTGAGACAGGGGGATAAGGCCACTTTTCTCACCTATGGCTCAGCCACATCCCATGTTCTCGAAGCATGGTCAATTCTTGACTCAGAGGGCCTGTCAACAGGGGTGCTCAACATGGCCTCACTCAAGCCCATAGACAAAGAATCAATACTCGAGGCGGCCAAGAAAGGGCCCCTCATAACGGTTGAAGACCATGTGGCC
>JAUXDR010000287.1 GCA_030618205.1 Deltaproteobacteria bacterium
ATATGCTCTTTCCTTGGGACCAGCCTGGCCACCAGGGCAGCCATTATCTCCACTGAGGCGCATACCGTGTCAACCGTGTCAAAAAGTGCCTCTTTGTCTTCCTGGAGGTCCCTGTTGTAGGCAAGGGGAAGGCCTTTGATAATAGTAAGAAGAGACATCAGGTGGCCATAGACCCTGCCGGTCTTTCCGCGCACCAGTTCGGGCACATCGGGGTTCTTTTTCTGGGGCATGATACTTGAGCCGGTACAGAAGCTGTCAGGCAGATCCACAAAACTGAACTCTGCAGAGGTCCATAGAATCAGTTCTTCAGACAGCCTGCTCAAATGGGCCATTGCAATGCTTACCGTTGCCAGAAACTCAATAACAAAGTCCCGGTCGCTTACAGCGTCCAGGCTGTTAGCAGTAATTCCGTGGAAGCCCAGCTCCTCAGCCACGTATTCCCTGTCTATTGGGAAGCCGGCTCCAGCCAGGGCCGCACTTCCAAGGGGACAAATATTTACCCTCTTTCTGCAGTCTTGGAGCCTGTCCCTGTCACGCCTGAACATTTCAAAATAGGCAAGCATGTGATGTGGCCAGAGAACCGGCTGTGCCCTCTGGAGATGGGTGTAGCCGGGGAGTATCAGGTCCTCGTGGGCCCTTGCCTGGTGCAAAAGCGCTTCCTGTAGCAATGAAAGGAGTCCATCCAGGCGATCGATTTCTTCTCTCAGGTAAAGTCTGATGTCTGCAGCGACCTGATCATTACGGCTTCTGGCTGTGTGGAGCCTTTTCCCTGCCTCTCCGATGCGCTCAACCAGGGCCTGCTCGATGTTCATATGTACATCCTCAAGCTCGTGGCTCCATACAAAGCCTCCGGAAGCGATTTCTTCCTCTATCTCGCCAAGGCCCTTAATTATGGCATCTGCGTCTTTATCTGAGATAATCCCCTGTCTTGCCAGCATGCGGGCATGTACCTTGCTGCCTGCTATGTCCTGGCGATACAGTCTGCAGTCATAGTGGACAGAGGCTGAAAACTCCTCCAGCATTTTTTCAGTGGCCTCCTGGAATCTGCCGCCCCAAGGTTTTTCCAAGGCCTTCTTATCCACATTCATAGTCTAAAATGCCTTTGCTCTTTTAATTTGTTCGACGTTGGACGTTCGATGTTCGATGTTCGTCTTTTGCCTCTTTGCATCTTGTTCAGGGTAATTACTTGTTATCGCTAAGGCAACCAAGATCTTTCAGAATAAGTATATGAATCTTAAAATCCTCACAAATTTCTCAATTCACACTTTTCTATGCTTTTTTCATTCTCCTTATGATATATTAAACCAATATATACGAGCCTTTTGCAAGTAGCCCATACTATATTATTTGCAGCCAGGTCCACAAACGGTTCTGTGATCTAGTCTATGAAAGCAATGGCCTGAGAGATACCGATGTATTACTGGATCGTCCTCTTTAAAAAAATAAGTAAATTTAAATACGAAAACAGGGAGATTATCAGTGCGCTCATTTTGTTTTGCATTGCACTGACGTTGCTGAACGCTGTCATGATATTCAAAGAGGGCCTTGATCCCTTTTCTTCCCTTTATTTTAGCTTTGTAACCGCAACGACTGTCGGTTACGGGGACATTTCACCCACAACAACAATCGGCAAGATTACCTCAGTAATTTATATGCTTGTCTCTATCGGTGCCTTGGGTACTGCTATCGGGGTCATTACCACAAAAGCATTTGATTTTTTAACAAAAAAAAAGAGGGGCTTGACAGTGATTAAAGAC
>JAUXDR010000266.1 GCA_030618205.1 Deltaproteobacteria bacterium
AATAGGTAGCGTGGAATCGTTAAGACTCCTGAGGGAAACCCTCTTTGCCGGTGAGCAGACAACCGGGAAAATGGTCAGTGTCTGCTGTGGAAGCGGTTGTATGTCGTCTGGAAGTGAACATGTCAGGGAGGCCTTTGTCAGGGAAATCAAAAACCATGAACTTGAAGATGAGATAACGGTCAAGAAAACAGGTTGTCATGGATTTTGCGAAAGGGGTCCGATTGTGGTTGTGGGCCCGGAAAAGATATTTTACCAGCACGTAACAAAAGAGGACGTGCCGGAAATCATTTCTGAGACATTGATTGAAGATCGGGTGGTTGAAAGGCTCTTATACGAAGATCCTGTCACCGGCCAGAAGTGTTTTCATGAAAATGATATTCCCTTTTACAAAAAACAGAGAAGGATTGTACTGAAAAACTGTGGCATTATAGATCCTACGAGCATTGAAGACTATATCAAGGTCGATGGCTTTCAGGCCCTTGCTAAAATCCTATCTCAAATGACCCCTGAAGGAGTCATTGAGGAAATCAAACTCAGCGGTCTGCGAGGAAGAGGAGGTGCCGGATTCCCAGCCGGCATCAAATGGGAAACAGCACGCAATGCCCCTGGTGAAGAGAAATACATCATTTGCAACGGCGATGAGGGTGATCCGGGTGCCTTTATGGACCGAAGCGTGATGGAAGGAGACCCTTACAGCGTGATGGAAGGGATGATGATCGCCGGATATGCAGTCGGGGCCTCTCAAGGGATCATATATGTGCGCGCAGAGTATCCCCTGGCTGTCCATCATTTGTCCACAGCTATTGCTCAGGCCACTGATCTGGGGCTACTCGGGCACAACATCATGGGGAGCGGATTTAATTTTGAAATCAAGATCGTAAAGGGAGCGGGTGCATTTGTATGTGGAGAGGAGACAGCGCTTATAGCCTCAATCGAAGGGAGAAGCGGCCGGCCAAGACCAAAACCACCCTTCCCTGCCATACAGGGACTGTGGGGTAAGCCTACTGTCATTAATAACGTAGAGACACTGACAAACGTCCCCAGGATTATTCTGAATGGTGGAAAATGGTATTCGGAAATAGGCACTGTCACCGATAAGGGAACAAAGATATTCTCACTTGTGGGAAAGGTACAGAATGTAGGCCTTGTCGAAGTTGAGATGGGTACGACTCTTCGCGAGATTATCTTTGACATAGGCGGTGGAATCCCGGGAGGGAAGCGTTTCAAGGCGGTTCAGACCGGCGGGCCTTCAGGCGGATGTATCCCTGAAGAACTCCTTGATTTGCCCGTGGGGTACGAATCGCTGGCCAAGGCTGGGTCGATCATTGGTTCCGGGGGCATGCTCGTCATGGATGAGGACACGTGTATTGTAAATATCGCCCGGTACTTTCTCGATTTTGCTCAGAATGAATCCTGTGGGCAGTGTACTCCGTGCCGGCTCGGCACAAAGCAGATGTTCAAGATCTTGCAGGACATTACAAGAGGAAACGGAAAGCCCGGAGATATTGAGATCCTGCTCGAATTGTCCGATGCCGTCCAGCAGGCTTCCATGTGCGGCCTTGGAATGACAGTCCCCAATCCGGTTATCTCTACCATACAGTACTTCCGCAAGGAGTATGAAGAGCATATCCATGAGAGGCGCTGCCAGGCCCTTGTGTGCAGATCTCTTATTTTCTATCGTATCAAGGACTACAGGTGTAAGGCCTGCTTGAAATGCCTGGACGCCTGTCCGGTTGATGCCATTATAGGTGCGAAATGGCAGGTCCATGAGATTGACCAGAGTAAGTGTATCAAATGCGGGGCCTGCATGGAGGTCTGTCCCAAGCGGTTTAACGCAGTGGAGTGTGTTACGGGTCTGACAGAAGGTTTGGGGGATCAGAGTGAGTGATGTTACATTGAACATAAACGGAATTACGGTAAGGGCCGATGAGGGTGCTACTATCCTCACAGCGGCCCAGGACGCAGGTATCTATATCCCCACCCTGTGCCATTGCCCTGATGTCTCATCCATAGGCGTATGTCGCCTGTGTCTGGTCAGGATCGAAAATCGAAGAAGACTTGAACCGGCCTGCCGGACCATTGCA
>JAUXDR010000041.1 GCA_030618205.1 Deltaproteobacteria bacterium
GGCGCAGGAGAGCTTGCAGTGTTTTGTGGCGCAATGGTAGGGGCCGGCTTGGGTTTCCTCTGGTATAACACCTATCCTGCAGAGATTTTTATGGGAGATGTAGGTTCCCTTGCCGCGGGCGGTGCCCTGGGAACAGTAGCCGTTCTCTCAAAGCAGGAAATGCTGCTTGTCATTGTAGGTGGAGTCTTCGTAGTTGAGGCGTTATCCGTAATTCTTCAGGTCTTTTACTTCAAAACAACAGGAGGCAAGAGGATCTTCCGTATGGCTCCCATCCATCACCACTTTGAGCTTAAGGGATGGAAAGAGCCAAAGGTCATTGTGAGATTCTGGATAATTTCTATATTGCTGGGGCTGGTAGCAATCAGCACCCTTAAGCTGAGATAGGGAAGAAATTTAGTGATTTGGTGATTTGGTGATTTAGTGATTGAAATGTCTATATTTGTCTGTGTGGGTCTGTGTGTGTCTGTGGCTAATGAGTTACTGGTTTGGTGATTGAGTGGAACTGAAGGACAAAAAAGTAACAATACTGGGCATGGGGGTATCCGGCCGGGCAGTTGCCGGATGGATCGTCTCTCAAGGGGCACAAGTCATATGCAGTGACTTAAATCCCCTGAATAAGTGGCCTAAGGGCCTGGCAGGCTGGTGTGACAAAAATGGCGTCGGAGTGGAGACAAAAAAACATAAGGTAGAGACCTGCCTTTCATCCGACCTGATAGTGGTCAGCCCTGGTGTTCCACCTGAAATTCCTGCCCTTGAGGCAGCACGCAGGTCCAATATCCCTGTGGTTGGAGAACTGGCCCTTGCGGCATCCTTCTGGAAAGGACCTCTAATTGGCATCACTGGCACAAACGGAAAAACCACTACTACTATGCTTGTGGATGAGATGCTAAAAAAGGCCAATGTGCCTCATGTAAGGGCTGGGAACATTGGAACACCATTATCTGCACTCATTGAAGAACATACTGAGGAAACTATCGCGGTCTTAGAGATTAGCAGCTTCCAGTTGGATTACTTCCCAAGGACCATGTACTTTCCTTTCACTCCTCCAAGGTTCAAGACAACAGCATGGCTCAATCTTGCGCCGGACCACCTTGATCGCTACCAGAATATCAAGAGCTACGGAGAGAGCAAGGCAGCAATCTATGACTTCCAAAGGCCTGAAGATTGGGCCATTCGCAACATGGACGACAAGGAACTGGAAACGTGGAAGGACAGAGGACGTGCCAGAAGGCTCTACTTCGGGATGCTTCGCCCCGGAGTTCCCGGAGCCGGGCTGGACACCTCTTTGAAAAAAATCAACGTCATGTGGCCTGATAATAAATGGGAGGAATATGACTTAGAAAACTGGTCCCCAAGGGGTCGACATAATATTGAAAACCTGGCTTGTGCCATACTTATTTCCCGCCTGGCGGGTGCTGGTGCTGGTGCCGTACAGTCTGTTATCCAAAGCTTCAAAGCGGCCCATCACAGACTTCAGTGGGTGGTCCAAAATGGAGGAATCGACTATTATGACGACTCCAAGGCCACCAATGTTGCATCTGTACTTCGCGCACTGGAGTCTATAGATCAGCCGATAGTGCTCATCGTGGGCGGCCGCGGCAAGGGTGAAGATTATGCTTCCCTGGCCGAGGCCACAAAAAGGGTGCGTATTCGTGGTGCGATTGTTATAGGCGAAGAGGCCAAGGCGTTTGAAAAAATCCTAAGTAAGGTAATGCCGGTTATTCAAGTGCGTGGAACAAAAAACGGCAAAAAGACTATGAGAAAAGCCGTAATGGAAGCAACGTCCCTGGCTGAGCCCGGTGATGCCATACTTCTTTCCCCGGCCTGCTCCAGCTTTGATATGTTCAAGAACTATGAAGAACGTGGCATGGCCTTTCAGGAAACAGCCAGGGAATTTGGTGATTTGGTGATTTGAGAGAAGGAAATTAATTTGAAAATGCAGATGCAGACAGATTGTAAACTTAACTATGAGCCGAGAAATATATAAGCACAAAACAATCACCAAATCACCAAATCACCAAATCACCAAATTAGTGGTGGCTGGTGGTGGCACAGGTGGACACGTGTTTCCCGGAATGGCTGTGGCTGAAGCCATGGAGGCCCATGGCCGTGTAGATGTTCTATGGATAGGCACAGGCCGCCCGGTGGAAAAAAAGGCGCTCTCAGGACGTAAATGGGATTACCGAATCCTGAACACAAGGCCTCTCAGGGGCTCAGGCCTTGCAGCAACCATGCGTTCTTTGGCTGGACTTCCTTTCTCCACGATCAGGGCTTGTTCGTGGCTTAAATCATTCAGGCCTCATGTGGTACTGGGTGTCGGGGGATATGTCTCCGGGCCTGCACTTCTTGCAGCGCGAATGTTGCGGATACCTGCAGCCCTCCATGAGCAGAACCTTGTCCCGGGGCTCACCAATCGTTTGGCCTCCAGGTTCGCAAAGACAGTGTTTGTGAGCTTTAAAGAAACTGTTAAATACTTTCCAAAAAACAGGGTAATTTTTACGGGAAATCCCATACGGAAAAATATTATTCAATCACTCAATCACTCAATCACCAAATCACCAAATTTCAGGCTTCTGGTCCTGGGAGGCAGTCAGGGTGCCAGATGTCTGAACCGGCTTGCTGGTTCGGCCATACAGGTTTTGTGGCAATCCGGTTTTCATTTGGAAATTATTCACCAAACCGGCAAGCTGGATGTGTCACATGTTGAGAAATTTTACAAGGATGCAAACATTCCGGCCAAAGTGACCCCGTTTATCTCTAACATTGGTGAATCCTATTCCTGGGCAGACCTGGTTATCTGCCGGGCTGGAGCAGGTACTCTGGCTGAGCTCACAACCTTGGGAAAGCCTTCGATCCTCATTCCCTATCCCTGGGCAACGGACAGCCATCAGGATGCCAACGCCAGAAAATTGACTGAAGCCGGGGCTGCCAAATACTTCCTGGAAGGAGAAATCGGTGCTATAAAACTGGCGGGAGAGATACAGTCTTTGCTGGAGGATCCCCAAAAGCTCATCAATATGGGAGAAAATGCTCGAAAACTTGGAAAACCCACGGCAGCTACAGAGATAGCCTCTACACTGATAGAGATGGCCGGACATACTTTTTCATATTCTGAAACAGAAACTAATTCATTGAAAGGTTCTACAGTACGTAACCATGTATAAAAAACAACATATGCATTTTGTAGGAATCGGCGGAATAGGCATGAGCGGCCTTGCAAAGGTCCTTCTTAATCTTGGATATAGAATCACGGGTTCTGATTTGCGTGAGACTGAAATCATCAGGTCCCTCAAAAAATTGGGGGGCACAATTTACAGGGGTCACGCTCCTGAAAATATTCAGGGTGCCGACGTGGTGGTGATTTCCTCTGCTGTCAGAGAAGACAATCCTGAGGTTCAGGAGGCTCATTCCGCCCAAATTCCGGTCATACCAAGGGCTGAAATGCTCGCGGAATTGATGCGGCTTAAGAAATTCGGCATAGCAGTGGCTGGGGCCCATGGAAAGACCAGCACGACTTCTATGATTTCTTCTGTGCTTCGCACCGGTGGCCTTGATCCAACGGTCATCATAGGCGGGAAGGTGAATGGCCTGGGAAGCAATGCCTGCTGGGGACAAGGAGAATTCCTGATAGCAGAAGCCGATGAGAGTGACGGAAGCTTTCTGCGCCTTACACCAAGTATAGCTGTAGTAACCAATATTGACAGGGAACACCTGGACTATTATTCAGACCTGAATGCCATAATTCGGTGTTTTCTGCACTTCATAGACAAAATCCCTTTCTATGGTCTTGCCATACTATGTGGAGATGACCCCCGCCTCAGAGAAATGCTCCCGGCAGTAAAAAAACGGGTAATGACATATGGGACAGGACCTGAGTCTGATCTGCAGGCCAGAGATATTACCTTCGAGGGTCTGGGAGTATCCTTCAATGCCTGGTGGCAAAACTCTCAACTCGGCGAGATACGACTCAAGGTCCCCGGGCTACACCATGTAAGAAATTCCTTGGCTGCAATGGCCCTGGGACTTGAACTTGAGATACCCTTTCACAAAATCCGGACCGGTCTTATGTCATATGAAGGTGTAAGCAGACGATTTGAGATATTGGGTGAAACAGAGGGGGTGACAGTAGTAGATGACTATGCACACCACCCTACTGAGATACGGGCCACCCTCTCAGCTGCCAGGGCATGTTGGCCTGAACGCCGGCTCGTGGTTCTTTTTGAACCCCACCGGTACAGCAGAACCCAGACATTAATGGACGATTTCACCACGGCCTTCGGGGAAGCTGATGAACTATGGCTGACGGAAATCTATCCAGCCAGTGAAACTCCTATAGTAGGAGTCAGCGGAAAACGTTTGGCAAGAAACATCAGGGATAAACGTGGTGGACCAGTGCACTATGTAGAGTCCTGCGGGGATCTTCCTCGGGCAATTGTACCAAGCCTGCAGGAGGGTGACGTGGTCATGACTCTTGGGGCCGGTGCCATAGGGCGTATAGGACCAAAGATTTTGGATATGCTTAAGACAAAGGAGTCAGCGCTTGCTCTCTAAGGATCTGGAAAGGATAGAAGATCTCCTGGTGCGCAAGAATGTTCCGCTTTTACCGCTAACAAGCTTTCGCATAGGCGGACCTGCGCATCTATTCCTGGTTCCACGGACCCTGAAGGCCCTTGAACAGACCATTTCTTATCTCAGTAATCGTTCCATATCCTATAAGGTGCTGGGCCAGGGAAGCAACCTGTTGATCAGCGATAAAGGCGTGAAGGTAGTAATGTCCCTAGCGGCCCTGAATCGCATCCATTCCCCTCCTGGCCATCCCTTTAAAACAGTATCTGTAGAGGCAGGATGCAGGCTGAGGTCCCTTATTTCCTGGTCCACACGCAACAGCCTGTGTGGTCTCGAGAATCTTTCGGGCATTCCGGCCAGTGTAGGTGGGGCCATATCCATGAACGCCGGCACTAACAAGTGCTCCATGGCGGAAGCAATAGACGCTGTACAATTTACAGGCCCGGACGGAAGTTGCTGGTTCAGGAGAGATCAATTGCGATTTGATTACAGGTCTTTCAGACTGCCGGACAAGGCCCTTATCTCTGCCGCAAGAATTCAACTTGGCAAAAGCAGCCCTGATCAGATCAGGCGCAATGTCAGAAAGGTGATGTGCAAACGGAGAACCACCCAGCCTATAGGAAAACCAAGCGCAGGGTGCGTTTTTAGAAATCCTCCGGGAGATTCAGCAGGAAAACTCATAGACCAATGTGGGCTCAAAGGTCTTAGAATCGGGGATGCTGAGGTATCCAAAAAGCATGCGAATTTTATTGTAAACCGTGGAAAAGCCAGTGCCATACAGGTAATGGACTTGCTGAAAATCATTAGAGAGCGTGTAAAAAAAGAGACTGATGTAGAACTTGTCCCAGAAGTATCCATTTGGGGTATGGAAACATGAAGATCAGAAGGCCGTCTTCAGAATTCAGGTCTTCAGTACATAGCTCCGGCTTGCGGCCTAAGTCTGTCAAACCGGTGTCTTACGTATTATGGCTTATCAATTCTAAAATATTGGTCGGCATAGCCGTAATGTGCATTGTCCTTGTAGGGTTTTTTATGTGTCGGCATTGGGCATGTCAATCTGATCTTTTCAGGGTTTGTCAGGTCCTGGTGAAAGGCTGCGATCGCGTTACAGAAGAGGAGGTTTTGCAACTGAGCGATGTGACCGCCCAGGACAATCTTTTATCTCTCGATCTGAAATCAATTGCAACGTCCATAGAGGCGCATCCCTGGGTCCGTATTGTTGAAGTTAAGAAAAAATTGCCGGATCACCTAATGATTACGATCAAAGAACGTACTCCGGTAGCCCTGTTGAATTCTGACAAAATCTATTTGGTTGATGAACAAGGTGAAATTATCGATAAACTTTCTACAGAGGACGCCGTCTCTCTTCCCATCATTACCGGGATTGATCCTAAAAACATAAAAAATCACCAAATCACCAAATCACCAAATCCAAAAAAGGTGTCTTCACCGGGGCCTATGTCAAGCATCCGCTAACCGGTGAAAATATTCCGATCTACATTGCTAATTTCGTGTTAATGGAATATGGCACCGGGGCGGTAATGGCTGTCCCTGCTCATGACCAAAGGGACTTTGAGTTTGCCAAGGAATACAAGTTACCCATAAAGGTGGTAATTCAACCAGAGGGAGAAGACCTGAAGTCCGACACCATGAAAGAGGCATGGGAAGGCCCTGGTACCCTTGTCAACTCCGGCCCTTTTGATGGCATGGAGAACGAACAGGCCAAGGAGGCCATAACCAGACACCTGGAGACCCGGGGCCTTGGGAACCAAAAGATCAGCTATCGCCTGAGGGACTGGGGCATATCCAGACAGCGCTACTGGGGGACGCCCATTCCCATGGTCCAGTGTGAAACATGCGGGATCGTGCCGGTCAGGAAACAAGACCTGCCTGTGATCCTTCCCCTGGATGCCCGGTTGGACAAACAGGGCCGGTCTCCCCTTCCCTACCTTGAGAGCTTCTGGTCTACAACCTGCCCCAAGTGCGGTGGACCTGCCCGGCGGGAGACCGACACAATGGATACCTTTGTGGAGTCATCCTGGTATTTTGCGAGATATGTATGCCCTGATGAGACCTCGGCCCCCCTGGACCGGAAGAGGGTGGATGTATGGCTCCCTGTAAACCAGTATATCGGTGGAATTGAACACGCCATACTGCATCTTCTGTATGCAAGATTTTTTACCAAGGTCCTTCGAGACCTAGGATGGCTTTCGGCAGATGAGCCTTTTACAAATCTCCTGACTCAAGGCATGGTCCTCAAGGACGGGGCAAAGATGTCCAAATCCAAGGGGAATGTGGTTGACCCTGATAAGATGATCAATACTTTTGGAGTTGATACGATTCGTCTTTTCATACTCTTTGCTTCCCCGCCGGAAAGGGATCTGGAGTGGAGCGATCAAGGAGTTGAGGGTGCCCACAGGTTTCTCCAGCGGATCTGGCGTCTGATCACGGAAAATCTTGAGGGTTTAACCTCAGCAAGGACTGACAAGGAGACCCTGATCCAGGGGACAAAATCCACTAAAGCCCTCAGACAAAAAACACACCAGACGATTTTAAAAGTTACCGAAGATATTGAACAGCGCTTTCATTTCAATACGGCCATCAGCGCGGTCATGGAGTTGATCAATGAGGCAATGGCCTACCTCAACCAGTATGGGACCCCTGAGATTGACCAACCGGGGGATTGGGCAGTACTGAGAGAGGCTATGGAAGCAGTGTTGATTTTGCTCTTTCCAATGGTACCCCACATAGCAGACGACCTGTGGCAGCTTCTTGGCCACCAAAAGACTATAAGTCTTGAACCATGGCCTGTTGCAGATCTTGATGTCGCACGGGCTGATACTGTAAATATCGTGGTACAGGTAAATGGTAAGCTTCGCAGCCAGGTCGAGGTGGCTC
>JAUXDR010000281.1 GCA_030618205.1 Deltaproteobacteria bacterium
TTGAGGATAAAGGAAGAGGCCAGGGTCCTGAAGGAGAAAGAGACTGATATTCAGAAATTCCGCGAACAGGAAGGATTGGCAGCCATTGACTTTGAGGATCGGCAGGGCATTATCATCCAGAGTCTCAATGATTTAAATGCTGCCTTGATCCAGGCAGAGACCGAAAAATTGAAAAAGGAAAATCTCTTTGCCGAACTCACCAGGCTTTCCCAACAACCTGAAATGGTTGATTCCATGCCGGCAATTGTATCTAATCAGGTCATTCAGGAACTGAAGAGCCAATATGTAGCGCTTATAGGAGAATACTACAATCTATCCAATAAATACGGCGAAGAACATCCGAAGATGGTCAGGCTCTCCGCAGCCATGACAGGTATAAACGAGAAAATTGCCCAAGAGGTAAAGAAGACTCTGCAAAGCGTTGAAACTGAATACCAGGTGGCATTGGCTGAAGAAAAATCCATCCGGGAAGCCATGGAGGAAAAGAAAAGGGAGGCTCTGGCCCTCAATGATAAACAGATAGGATACAATTCCTTAAAAAGAGATATGGAGACCAGCCGCTCCCTGTATGAATCACTACTTACAAGGGTAAAGGAAGCCGGTCTTACCGAGGGGCTGGAGGCAACCAACATCATGGTGGTTGATCCGGCCAGAATCCCTGATTACCCGGTGAAACCCAAAAAAGCCCGGAATGTCCTTTTGGCAATAATAGTAGGTCTTACCCTGGGTGTGGGAATGGCCTTTTTCTTTGAATACCTTGATAATACCATAAATACACCTGATGAACTTGAGCGATACTTAAAGGTCCCCTTTTTGGGCGTAGTAAGTAAGTTCAAGATTGATGCGCCCGGTGAAGAGATTATAGTTCATTCCAACCCCAAGTCGAATGTGGCTGAAGGCTTCAGGACCATCATGACAAACCTCCTGTTTTCTTCCCCTGATGTTGAAAAAAAGCATATCCTGATAACATCAGCACTTCCCAGGGATGGAAAGTCATTGCAGTCTGCCAATATTGCCGTCTCCTTTGCCCAGATGGGGAAAAAGGTCCTTTTAATAGACGCGGACATGAGGAAGGCAAGGATTCACGAAATCTTCAGTCTTGATCGTTCTCCCGGACTGTCCGAGTATCTGGTAGGGAATGAGTCAAGGCCCCAACCAACTAAAATTACCGGCCTTGAAGTATTAACCGCCGGCAGAAGTTCTCCAAACCCGTCAGAGCTTCTAGGATCAAAAAGGATGAAAGAACTGCTTGAGTCCGAGAGAGCCAAGGATGATTTCGACATGATCATTATTGATTCTCCTCCTGTACTCTCAGTAGCCGATGCCGCCATTCTGTCTGCTGTTACAGACGGAGTGGTCCTGGTAGTCAATGCTGGCTCCACACCCAGACCCGCCATTCAGCGGGCAATCCAGCAACTCTCCGATGTGAAAGCCAAACTTATCGGATGCGTCTTAAATGATATGGATTTTGAAAAAGAGAGCTACTACTATTCACACTACTACAGATATAAAAAATATTATGACCATTATTACGGGGAAGAGGAAGAGGGAAAGAAAAAGGAAGTGGTTAAGCCTGTCAAGGGCATAAACCTACATTATGCAACTGCCAGGTTTGCCGAAGCCTCTGAAGCCGTAAAGCGGAGGTTGCGCAGACATACGTAAGTATTTAAAGTGACCGACAACCAAGAAAATTCCACGAAATCGGCAGTCCCATACTGCCCTTGTCCCCTTTGCTCCTCGTTCCAGATCTTTTCCCCCTTGACCCTTTCCCCTAAGTGATCGACCTCCACTGCCACATACTTCCTGATCTGGATGACGGGCCGCGGGAATGGCAAGAATCCCTCGAGATGTGCGAGATGGCCTTCAGAGACGGGATTCATACCATCGTGGCAACC
>JAUXDR010000115.1 GCA_030618205.1 Deltaproteobacteria bacterium
GACTTTGTAAGACTAAGAAAATTCGATCATATCCTGGACATTGGCACAGGATGCGGGGTCATATCCCTGGTCCTTGCCAAAAAACACAGCAATGTAAAAATAGTAGCGCTTGAGATACAGAAAGGTCTTGCCAGGATCGCAGAAAAAAATATCCGTTTGAACCATCTGGACGAACAAATCGCATTATATGAATCAGACTTAAATAGAATACCGGAGTTATTTTCTGCAGGCAGTTTTGACCACGTAGTGACTAACCCGCCTTACAGGTCTCCTGTATCCGGCAGACTGTGTAAAAATTCCCAGGAGGCCCTTGCAAGGCACGAGATCCTGACAGACCTTGATCAGATACTATCTGCAGCCCGTTATGCTCTTCACCCTGGAGGCCGGTTAAGCCTTATCTATTCTGCTGACCGAGCTGCCAAACTTTTGGCCAGCATGCATGAGCTGAGCCTTGAACCTAAAAGATTGAGAATGATTCACCCCGACCTAAATCTACCCGCCAAACTGATCCTGGTTGAGGGATGTAAAGATGCAGGGGAAGAGCTAAGGGTTTTACCCCCGATTTTTCTAAACAGCCCATGAGATAATTCATAGAGGTTCAGTGTTCAGGGTTACTTTTCTTTTGCTCAGAATATTTCAGGTAAAGGTTTGCCATTGCCTGCCTTAGCTCCTGATCCCGGACAGGTTCCACCATGTCATTTGCCGCATCCAATGCACATTTAGGGAATTGGACCTTTCCTTTTTTCAGCATGTCTTTCTTCGGTATCTTATGGGAAATCCACCTGGACCGGACCTCTGCCACGTCACCCAAAACAAACCTGATGTCCTTAATCTCGGTCCCGGATGGTAAGCGTGCATTCAGCCCATCAATAAAGAGCTGCCTTTGAAAGCAGAGCTGCTGCATCCAAACTGAGTCAGAGACCACGACCACCAGGATGTCTCGCCCCGTGAAGCGTTCCGGCCATGCATGGCTCGAAACCTGGGAACCTACGATCTCCTCCCAGACATCCCAGATCATTCCCCTCGATAGCCTGGCCCCCCATCCGTATCTAAGGGCAAGATCCTTTACTATTCCAGTGACCTTAGATGGCATTTTTTCAGAATCTTCTTTTTTCATTTTCTGCCGGACCTTGAACAAATAGGATAATAGCAAGTGCTACAGAAAGGAACCATGTATTGCCTATTCTATGTTTTTTTACCTACCTATTGTTCAAAGTCTGATTAACATTCGCTTGGTCGAGATAGAAGAGCTGACCAGTATGAGATCAAATCCATCCACAGCGGTCCTTCGTCAAAATTGCAAAATGTAGCCTTTTCGACTTAATGGTGCAGTTAGCCAATGTAATCTCTAAACCAGATACCCATTAACCTTATCGAAATAATTAATAATGCTATTGATGTAAAAATAAATAGTAACCCTAAAATCCAATACCAAAGTCTCTTTAGCTTCAACTTTAATTTCAATAAAAAACGGTCTTCCTTTTTTGATTTTCTCGGTATTTCAGGAAATGTATATAAGAGACCAAGACAATTTAGTGCCCAAACCAGGCCAAGCAAAGAAGGAATCAGAAATAAATCATTTTGATAAGAGTGTGATTTAATAATGATTATAACTGCTGCTGCCAGTGATACTACCAGAATAATTAACGCAAATGGTTTTAGTAACCGAAACTTATTTGCGTAGCTTTGTAGTCCTTCAAGAATATCCATTTATTGGGTGACGCCCTGGATAACATGCTGAAAAAGCTCCAGCTTTTTTCAGTGTTCATCTGATTGTGGTACGCCCGTCATATGACATAAGGGAGTGCCAATTTATACATATATTACCGGACAAGATAATTGTCACATAACATAATAGTCTTTTTGATTGAATAATGATGCGGAGAATTTTGAGCGGAATCACTTTTTGCAGTATAATCATTTTCTGATATGGCGCTATTCCTGTATTTATTCAAAAAGATCCTCACTCTTGGGCCTACTTTCCTGGGCATAACCATCATATCTTTCATGGTGATGCATCTTGCCCCGGGTGAGCCTATGAGCCTGCAGGCCGACTTTAATCCCAAGATGACCCCCGAGATGAGAGAACGTCTGAGAGCACAGTACGGCCTGGACCGGCCCCTGCACATACAGTACTTGCAATGGCTTAAAGGGCTTGCTGTGCTGGATCTTGGGCGGTCGTTTTCCCCGGACAGGAGACCCGTTTGGGACAAAATCAAGGAGCGGCTTCCGGTTACGCTGCTCATAAACGTCTTGGCCATAGGCTTGATACTTGTAATTGCGGTCCCCCTGGGTGTGGCTGCTGCCGTGCGTCATAACAGCTTTTTTGACCAGGTTACTACGGTCCTTGTCTTTGTTGCCTATGCGGCCCCGGCCTTCTGGGTGGCCCTGCTTCTCATGCTCTACTTTGGAGTACACCTGGGATGGCTGCCTATCTCAGGACTCCACAGCCTTATGGGGTATGAACAGATGTCAGGTTGGGAAAAGCTGCTGGACTGGTGCCGTCACCTGGTACTGCCGGTGCTGGTATCTGCTCTGGGCGGACTTGCAGGGCTGTCGCGCTATACCAGATCCTCAATGCTTGAGGTCTTAAGGCAGGACTATATTACTACTGCAAGGGCAAAGGGTCTGCCGGAAAGAAAGGTGATCTACCGGCACGCCTTGAGAAACGCTCTCTTACCCTTAATAACTATCCTAGGCCTGTCTATTCCGGGCCTTATAGGCGGCAGTGTGATCTTTGAATCCATCTTTGCAATACCGGGAATAGGTCAGCTCATGTGGACCAGCGTTATGGCCAGGGACTATCCCCTGCTCATGGGGAACCTGGTGATAGTTTCGGTGTTGACATTACTCGGAAATCAGTTGGCCGATATGGGCTATGCCCTGGCAGACCCGAGAATTCGTACAGGCGCTCAGATGGAGGATTAAGGATTAGAGGATTAAGGGATTAAAGGATTACAGGGACTGGTCTGTTTTCAAAGGAATGGGAATCAATCAAGCCTGATAAGTAACACAGATAATTATGGAAACCGTCAATCACCAAATCACCAAATCACCAAATCACCAAATTCCCTGGTTGGGTCGGTTGGGAAACAACCCTTTGGCAGTGGCAGGGTTTTTAATAGTGGGACTTCTCTGTCTTGTTGCCCTTTCCGCCCCCTGGCTTGCCCCTTATGATCCACAGGCAATAGATACCTGGCACATTCTTGAGTCACCTTCAAGGGCCCATCTATTTGGTACGGACCCACTTGGCAGAGACTGTCTTTCAAGGCTTATTTATGGAGCGAGAATATCCTTGCTGGTGGGGATTGTAGCTGTCGGAATTGCAACAGTCATTGGTACTATCCTTGGGGCCCTTGCCGGATTCTACGGCAAGTGGATAGACGGGCTGATTATGCGTTTTGTGGACATAATACTCTGCTTCCCCACTATTTTTCTTATAATGGCCGTTATAGCATTTCTTGAGCCATCAATCTGGAACATCATGGCGGTGATAGGTCTCACAAGCTGGATGGGGGTGGCCCGGCTCGTAAGGGCGGAATTCCTGAGTCTCAGGCAGCGCGATTTCGTATTGGCAGCCAGGATATCAGGCGCCTCCAATGCAAGGATAGTCTTTTCACATATTTTACCAAATGCAGTGGCCCCTATTCTTGTGGCAACCACACTCGGAGTCGGTGGGGCAATTCTCACTGAGAGCGCCCTTAGTTTTCTCGGAATCGGGGTTCAGCCTCCTACCCCAAGCTGGGGCAACATGCTTACTGAAGGCAAGGACAACCTGGAGATAGCCTGGTGGCTTTCGATGTTTCCTGGTATGGCAATCCTTGTGACCGTACTTGGCTACAACCTGTTGGGAGAAGGGCTGAGAGACGCCCTGGATCCAAGGATAAGATCGGATTGAAGTTGATTTATTTGTAACCGTTCACGGGCAGGGGGGGTGTTTCTTGGAACGGCTTAACGGAAGCCCCCGTAGTTTTCTTGGCTTTTGCCCTGGGGGAGACCGCATCGCCGGAGCGCAGCATAGGCGAATGCGGAGGGGGCAAAATATCCCCCGGGGCAAAAGCCTTAGAAAACAAGGGGCTGAAGTGTGAAAGTGCAAAGAAATGCCTCCTGCCCGTGAACGGTTACCTTAATTTAAGGGCGGGATTGCAAAAGTGATGGCAAGTTTACAATAAGAGAGACTGGCACTTACCTTCTCTTTTCACATTATTGACGATTTTACCGAAAAAGAACATACTAGTTGTAATCCATACGACTTGTAATATTGGAGGGCTGGGGATATCCCCCGTACCTTCCATTTTAACTTTTATGTCTGAATTTTAGCATACAAAGCACTTCAAACTCAATTAACTTGAAATTATTCTGCCACTAAAAACACCAAGTTTACAAATAATACCTAACTTTGAAACCACCACTTGCCATACCTCTCTCTTCTGATGGATCTGACAGGCGTTTTTTTAAGATCTGGTGGAAGGACAAA
>JAUXDR010000106.1 GCA_030618205.1 Deltaproteobacteria bacterium
GTCTTGAGTAATGCATGTCGTACGAAATGAGAATTCGAACAAACCTTGTTCGCAGAGGAGACATGAAATGAGAAAAATTGCTATTTATGGAAAAGGTGGAATCGGCAAATCGACTACTACCCAAAATCTTGTGGCTGGTCTGTTAGAAATGAAGATGAAGGTGATGGTAGTAGGTTGTGATCCCAAGGCGGATTCTACCAGGTTACTGCTTGGAGGTCTTCACCAGCAGACCGTTTTGGATACCCTGAGAGAAGAGGGAGAAGACGTCGAGTTGGATGATGTCCGTAAGGAAGGCTACGGAGGCACTCTGTGTGTTGAATCAGGAGGCCCTGAGCCGGGAGTTGGATGCGCAGGTCGCGGCATTATCACCTCGATCAACCTCCTGGAGTCATTGGGGGCATACGAGGAGAGCGAGGGGCTTGACTATGTCTTTTACGACGTACTGGGCGACGTTGTGTGCGGTGGTTTTGCCATGCCCATGCGCGAGGGAAAGGCCAAGGAGATCTACATCGTCTGTTCCGGCGAGATGATGGCTATGTATGCAGCCAACAATATCTGTAAAGGCATATTGAAATTTGCCGAGAGCGGCGGAATTCGCCTGGGGGGAATCATCTGCAACAGCCGCAAGGTAGACAATGAAGAAGCGATGATCGAGGAGTTTGCCAAGCGGTTGGGGACCAGAATGATCTATTTTGTCCCCAGGGACAAGATGGTGCAAAAGGCGGAGATCAACCGCAAGACAGTGATCGAATATGAACCTAACTGCGAACAGGCCACGCACTATCGAAATCTTGCAAAGTGCATTGCTGAAAATGACAACTTCATTATTCCAAAACCCATGCCGACTGACGACCTGGAAAAGATACTCATAGAATTCGGCATGCTCGACTGAGACTTGAAAAGGCTGACGAGCTGATCGCATAACCGCCGTTAAGAAAAAGGAGAATAAACAGATGATTATGATAAGGGCGATTGTTAGACCAGAAAAGAGTGGTGAAGTAATGCACTCATTGCTTGAGGCCGGCTATCCGGCCCTAACCAAGATTGAAGTCGCCGGACGAGGCAAGCAAAGAGGGCTCAGGCTGGGTGATGTGATTTACGATGAGATTCCAAAAGAAATGCTCATGATAGTTGTCCCGGAACATGAAAAGGATTTTGTCGTTCGTGCAATTCTCGAAAGCGCCCGTACGGGCGAAAAAGGCGCCTACGGAGACGGCAAGATCTTTATCAATACTGTTGATGATGCCTATACCATCAGTACAGGTAAAAAGGCGCTCTGAGGACGATAGAGGGAACTCAAAATGAAAGAAATCACAGCCATTATCAGGATGAACAAAATCAATGAGACAAAAGAGGCATTGGTAGAGGCCGGCTATCCTGCATTTACAGCCAAAAGGGCAGTGGGCCGTGGAAAGCGGCCGGTAGACGCTCAGATCTTGCTGGCCATCCAGGAGAATGAGGCTTCTGTAGATACGGATGTGCTTGCAACGATATCACAGGGCCCCCGTCTGATTCCTAAGAGAATGGTCCACTTAGTGGTCCCCGATGACAAGGTCTCTGATGTGGTCGACACGATTGTGAAGGTGAATCAAACCCAGAATCCAGGAGATGGAAAGATCTTTGTTCAGTCTATCACCGAGGTGATTCGGATCAGGACTAAAGAGACGGGTGAGAAGGCCATAGATGAGATGACAGGACATTAAGGAGGCACGGAATGTCGGATAAAAGAATAATGAATGCCCCTGCCATTGCTCTGGATGAGTTTGTGGAAGGCGTGGTGGATGTATATCCAGCCAAGGCAGCCAAAAAAAGACGTAAGCATATAGTGGTCAGGGATCCTGCTGAAAAGCAGCGTATTGAGGCCAATGAAAGGACCATACCGGGCATCATCTCCCAAAGGGGATGCTGTTATGCAGGGTGCAAGGGTGTGGTTATCGGCCCTATAGGAGACGTAGTACACATCGTCCATGGACCGATAGGCTGCAGTTTTTATGCCTGGTTGACCAGGCGGAACCTGTTCCGGCCACGCGCGGATGGGCAAAATTATATGCAATATTGTTTCTCTACGGATATGGAGGAAAAGGATATCATCTTCGGCGGCGAGAAAAAGCTAAAGGCCGCCATCCAGGAAGCATATGATATCTTCAAACCCAAGGCTATCACCGTCCTTGCCACCTGTCCTGTAGGTCTGATCGGAGACGACATCGATGCAGTGTCAAAAGAGATGTCGGAAAAGATCGGGATCCAGGTAATACCTTTTAGTTGCGAGGGTTATAAAGGTGTAAGTCAGTCTGCAGGCCACCATATCGCCAATAATAACCTCTTTAAATTCGTGGTCGGTCAGGACGATATAGAGCAGAAAGAGCACACCATAAATATCCTTGGCGAATACAATACCGGAGGAGACACGTGGGAGATCGAAAGGGTTTTGAACAGGTGCGGTATCAACGTCCTGTCTGTTTTTACCGGTAATGGCTCGTATTCCGAGATGCGGCAGTCCCACATGGCGGATGTGAATCTGCTCATGTGTCACCGCTCAGTCAACTATATAGCTGACATGATGGAGACAAAGTTCGGCATCCCCTGGATAAAGGTGAACTTTATCGGGATTAAGGCCATGGCAAAGAGCCTCAAAAAGATTGCCCGGTTCTACGATGATCCCAAGCTTACCGAACGTGTGGAACAGGTGATTGAAGAAGAGGTGGCAAAGGCTGAAGAGGGGATCGCCCGGTATATTCCGCGATTAAAGGGGAAGACTGTCATACTGTTTGTGGGCGGATCACGTGCGCATCACTATCAGGGACTCTTCAGGGAGTTGGGAATGGTCCCCATAGTGGCCGGCTATGAATTTGCCCATCGTGACGACTACGAGGGCCGGGAAGTCTTGCCCGACATCAAAGTGATTGCCGATAACCGCAACATCGAGGAGCTGGTAGTAGAACGCGACCCCGAGAGATACAATCCCCGTAAGGACGAGGAGACATTAAAACGCCTGAAAGAAGAAGAGGTAATCGATACCTACCACGGCATGTTTCCTGATATGGGCAGCGGCACGATGGCTATTGACGATGTCAGCCATAAGGAACTTGGGATGCTGATCAGAAAGCTGAAACCGGACATGGTCTGTTCAGGGATCAAGGACAAGTATGTCATAGAGAAATTCGGCGTACCTTCCAAGCAACTGCACAACTATGACTACAGCGGACCCTTTGCAGGATTCAGAGGGGCGGTAAACTTTGCCAAGGATCTTGACATGTTGATACATAACCCTGCCTGGAAACTGACAACACCACCATGGAAAAAGAGACCGGTCCTTAAAGCTGATCTGGCAGTAACCACTTGAAGTTTCAAGTGAACTGAAGCGTCCAATCAGGAGATAAAGCCATGTTAAGCATGACACCCAAAGAGATAACCGAAAGAAAGGCCCTGCGTATCAACCCGGCCAAGACATGCCAGCCGATCGGGGCCATGTATGCAGCCCTCGGCATCCATGGCTGTCTGCCACACAGTCATGGCAGTCAGGGTTGCTATGCCTACCACCGAAGCCATCTTACCCGGCATTTTCGCGAGCCTGTGATGGCCTCCACCAGTTCCTTTACGGAGGGGGCGTCCGTGTTTGGCGGTGGTCCGAATCTCAGACAGGCCTTAAAGAACATCTTTCAGGTCTATGATCCCGATGTGGTGGCTATTCATACCACCTGTCTTTCAGAGACCATCGGTGATGACCTGCCTTCGATAATCAAAAAGGCCAAAGATGACGGCATAATCCCTGACGGGAAGTGGGTCATCCACACCAATACCCCGAGTTATGTGGGTTCTCATGTGACAGGGTTTTCCAACATGGTCCGGGGCATAGTTGATTACTTTTCCACAAGTACGGGCGAAACCAAAGACCGGATCAATGTCATCCCGGGCTACGTGGAACCCTCTGACATGCGTGAGATTAAGCGGATGACGGAAGAAATGGGAGTTAAATCACTGGTATTCCCTGATACCTCCGATGTCCTGGATACGCCTCAGACGGCAAAGTACGTCATGTTCCCAAAAGGTGGTGTGACGATAGAGGCACTTTGCAGCACAGGAGACAGCAAGGCTACCCTGGCCTTGGGACCTTTGGCCTCGGAACAGGCGGCAAAGGCCCTGGAGACAAAATGTAACGTGCCGTTTCATGCCCTGGATCTCCCCATCGGGGTGTCCGCCACCGATCGTTTTGTACAGGCGGTCATGGATGTCACAGGCAAAGAGGTCCCGGAATCTGTGGAATATGACAGGGGCCGCCTGGTGGATATCATGACCGACATGCAGCATCACCTTCTCAACAAAGAGGTGGCTGTCTTCGGAGACCCTGACCATTTGATCTCTCTCTGTGAGTTTCTCATAAACATGGGGATGCGTCCCAAATATGTCATAACCGGCACACCGGGGAAGCGGTTTGAGCTGCGGGTCAAGGGGATACTAAAAGACTGGGCGCCTAATGCGATAGTGAAGTCTGACGCGGACATCTTCTATCTCCACCAGCTTATTAAAAATGATCCTGTAGATCTGATCATCGGCAATACCTACGGCAAGTATGTAGCCCATGCCGAAGACATCCCCCTTGTCCGCTTTGGTTTTCCTATCCTTGATCGGGTAGGCCATAGCTACTTCCCAACAGTGGGATACAGGGGAGGTATGTACCTACTGAGTAACATCGCAAACACACTTCTGGATCGTAAAGACAG
>JAUXDR010000212.1 GCA_030618205.1 Deltaproteobacteria bacterium
GTGACATATAATGGGCGCCATCCCATGATAGCGCAATCCGCCGGCATGGACCGGGGGCGGAATAAAGCCGTGGCCCAGGGTATGCATTTTGAGCAGAGGAGTCATCCCGACCGCGTCACCAAAGTCATATGCATATAATCCCCTGGTCACCGTGGGGCAGCTTTCAGGCTCAACACAGATGATACGCAGGTCCGGCTTTTCCCCGCTGATCTTATCCCTGATCCAGGGTAGGAATTGGCCGGCGTAGTTAGAGCCCCCGCCAATGTTACCCACGATAATATCGGGATAGGCATCTGCCATCTCCATCTGTTTCCTTGTCTCCTCCCCTATGATGGTCTGGTGGAGCAGGACATGGTTGAGCACACTGCCCAGAGAGTAGTGGGTGTCATCACGACTCACAGCCTCCTCTACTGCTTCACTGATGGCGAGTCCCAGGCTGCCGGGACAATCGGGCCATTTTTCCAGCATATCTCTTCCTGCCTGGGTTTCCGTGCTGGGGCTGGGTATACACTTGGCCCCCCAGACCTCCATTGCTATTCGGCGATACGGCTTCTGGTCGTAACTGATCCTGACCATATAGACCTTGATCTCCACATCAAAAAACGCACCGGACATGCTCAGGGCACTTCCCCACTGCCCGGCGCCAGTCTCGGTAACTATGCGTTTGATGCCTTCCTTCATGTTATAGTAGCATTGGGCTGTAGCACTATTGGGCTTATGGCTTCCTGCCTGGTTTGTTCCTTCATATTTGTAAAAAATCTTTGCAGGCGTATCCAGGGCCTTCTCCAGACGATATGCCCGGTGCAGCACTGTTGGCCGCCAGGTGCGGTAGATATCCTGCAGCTCCTCTGGGATTTCAATCCAGCGCTCGGTGCTTACCTCCTGCATAATACACTCCATGGGAAACAGCGGAGCCAGGTCATCAGGGGTTACCGGCTGCCCCGTTCCCGGGTGCAAAACCGGTGGTAAGGGCTCCGGCAAATCGGCCTGGATGTTATACCAGTGAGTCGGCATGTCTTTTTGGTCAAGAAAAAACATTGCTCTCTTCATTTTCTCTCCTTATCTTTAGTACTGTCAGTTTTTCGTTGAAAATTTGGGAATTTGGGCTCGTAGACAAATATTGAAGGCTACTATTCAATATAATCGCTTTGCGATTTCATATGGCGAAATCCGCAAGTCAAAATTCCATAGAAAGGGAGTGTCGTCCCCAAAAAGCCATTGAAATGTATATAATAGCCAGGGGTGTTTGTAACAATATGTGAACCGCAATTGCCCTACAAAACGTCTGTAAAATTAATGTTTTTGGCGTTTAAAGTCAAATTGTATTTTCTTATATTGCGTCCAGGTATTTATTTCTATCCTCCATAAAGCCCTTGTATATCCTGAACTGTTCTGTCTCTTCGTAATCAATCTGCTTAACGGGTACATGGTCGAAGCTGTAAATCTTCGCCCCAGGACATGCCAGGAGGATTGGAGAATGAGTGGCGACGATAAATTGGGCGTGCCCGGCCTGGCTCATGTCCTTGAGCAACGCAAGCAAATCCAATTGGCTTTTCGGTGAGAGAGCTGTCTCTGGTTCGTCCATAAAGTAAATCCCTTTGATTTTGTAGCGAGCCTTGAAAAACGACATAAGGGACTGGCCGTGGGATTGAGTCAGTAAAGATTTCCCCCCAAAATACTCAAGTGATCGAGGATCTGCTGCTGCCCATTCGTCCAATATTTGGGCAAAGTTCCGGAATACCTGGGATGCAAAAAATGACCCGTGTACAGGACCATCAGTCCATTCGACATCAATAGCCTCATACAGTCTTTGCTCATATAAGTTGACTTTTAAACGTTTTCTCTCAATGCATCCCCATATATATATGCCGCATTTATGAGTTATGGCTTCAAGCAAAGTCGATTTTCCGGTTCCATTTTCTCCTACGAAGAATGTCACTGGCGAATCGAACAAAATGCTTTTTGTCTCGTGAAAAATGTTCAGGTTAAAAGGATAGTGTTCTGTTGTAGGGAATCTTTCGGGATAAAGATCGACTCTCTTAATATGCATACCAATATCTCCAAACGTTTAAATCAGCAACGCGTCCCGGCGCGCAGGCTGAATTTGTCTTTAGACTTTATGGAATTCCCAATAGTTTCAGGCCGTCACGAAAAAGAGCAATTGCTAATATACATAATAATAAACCAAGAAAACGCATTGTGTAGATGTATGCATTGCCGGCTAAAAACGATCTGGACTTGCCAACTAATAAAGCTATCACAATTTTTGATCCAACAAGCAAGGCATAAAAACTGCCGATGAAAGCAAGAGGAGCAAAGATGCCTTGGTTCATTGCTTTGGTTACTGTTGGCGCCCCGACACTAAACCAAAATAGATAAGGATGAGGGCTTAAGGCGTTGGCTAGTATTCCTTTTGTCAATGAGTTAGGCCTAATCCCCTGAGGGTTCAGTTCTATTCCTTTCGTACGTATACTTTGGTAACCCAAATATAAGACAAAAAAACCACCCATGCATGAAATAATTCCTAACACGTTATGGAAATTGGATAACTTTACCAATATAAATAAAGTTAAAATGATAATTGGCAAATCAGTGATAATTGGAGCAAGAGCGACCTTAAAACCAGCTTTTATATTGTGTTGAAGAGTTTCAGAAATTACAAGGGCAAGAAGTGGTCCCGGGGCAAAACCTGCTGATAGGCCTAATATAGATCCTATAGCCAAGAAATTTACCATTGAAGAAGATATTGCTCGATTAGATTCATCAGACATTAATCCTGATTTTATTTTCCAGCGAACACTAC
>JAUXDR010000296.1 GCA_030618205.1 Deltaproteobacteria bacterium
ACAGTGACCGAAACATGCTTGAACGCTCACTGGAGTTGAGCTCTCAAGAACTTCTTCAGGCGAATTCGGAACTGCGGGCAATTTTTCAGGCACTCCCCGATCTGTTCCTACTACTCGACAATGAGGGCACTATCCTGGATCACAAGGGAGGAATGGCAAATGATATATTTTTCCAGGTGGAAAAGTTGCTTGGCAAATCAATTCATGAAGTTCCTTTTGAGAAGGTTGGTGACAAGTTTGTCAAAGCTATTCATCAGGTACGAGAGACAAACTCGATGGTCAATATAGAGTATTCAATAAGGGTGCAGGAACAAGAATATTTCTATGAAGCAAGACTGTTGCCACTACTGGAGGATCAGATTATCGCGATTGTACGGAACATCACAGAGCACAAGCAGGCAGAGCAGGAAGTACAGAATCTTCAGCTCTACAACCGCGGATTAATTGAGACAAGCCTTGATCCCCTGGTAACATTTGATCAAAATGGGATTATTCTGGATGTGAACGAGGCTACAATTCGAGCTACGGGGAGAGGTCGGGAGGAATTAATCGGGACCCCATTTGCTGATTATTTCACAGAGCCCGTAAAGGCAAACAGAGGTGTGATGCTTGTCTTTGAAACAGGAGAGGTTCGGGATTACGAACTGATCATGAAGACCCGGGATGGGACCGAGGCCATTGTTGCTTACAATGCTTCGCTCTACAGAAATCAGGCAGGACAGGTAATGGGTGCCTTTGCCGCAGCCCGCGATATCACTGAATTGAAACGTTCTGAGGTGGAAGTACGACAGGAAAGGGATAAGGTCAAGGAGAGCATGGAGAAACTTATTGAGACGCAGAACAAGCTCGTTCGGTCGGAACGTTTTGCGGCAATAGGAGAGGCTGCGGCTTATCTTTCTCACGAGATAAGGAATCCCTTGATCATTATTGGCGGATTCGCTAGGCAGATAGAGAAATCCCTTTCTGACGAAGATGATAATCGCCGAAAACTAAAGATCATACAGGATGAAGCCAGACGCCTGGAGTTGATGTTGACAGATGTGAGGGACTTTACGCGACCTTCCAGGCCTCAAAAGGAATTACAGGACATAAATTCTATTATTGAAAACACACTGGCACTTCTGGAAAACGACTTGAAGGAGAAGGGTGTTAGCTGTGAGAAATCTCTGGATAGCGACTTACCACCCATATTCTTTGACCCGCGGCAGATTGAACAACTATTGATTAACCTCGCCAAAAATGCCATTGAGGCCATGCCCAGCGGCGGTAAGTTTTTCATTTCGTCCTGGCGTGAGGATAAACAGGTTAAGGTCTCAGCCGTTGACAGTGGTACCGGAATCCCATCTGAAATCGCTGAAAAGATATTCAATCCATTCTTTACGACCAAGAAAAAGGGGACCGGGTTGGGGCTTGCAGTTTGTCGCAAAATCATAGAAGATCACGAGGGTGAGATTTGCGTTCAGAGCGAGGAAGGGAAAGGGACTAAGGTTACTATTATTTTACCGATTGACGAAGAG
>JAUXDR010000027.1 GCA_030618205.1 Deltaproteobacteria bacterium
TCTTTTGAAGTCCCGGAATATCTCACAAGCCTTGTCCCTTATCCTCCAGGTAAGCCCCTTGAGGAACTCGAAAGGGAGTATGGGGTAAAGGATCCTATCAAACTTGCCTCTAATGAAAATTTATTAGGGCCGTCTTCAAAGGCCCAGGAGGCCATAAGGAATGCCATATCTTCTTTGCACCGCTATCCCGATGGTAGTGGCTACTACCTCAAGGAGAAGATTGCCGGGTTGTTGGGAGTGTCTTCTGAGGAGATAGTGCTTGGCAACGGATCCAACGAGTTGATAGATTTTCTGATAAGGGTTTTCATTCGACCAGGGTATGAAGCCATAAGCAGTGATCCGAGCTTTCTGGTATATTGTAAAATGGTGCAGGCCGTGGGCGGAAGCAATGTAGTCATTCCCCTTTCAGAGTACCGTCACGACCTTGAGAACATATCATGGGCAGTTACACCGAAAACCCGCCTGATCTTTCTGGATAATCCCAACAATCCTGCGGGCACGGTCATTCACAGGGCAGACTTCGATGCTTTTCTGGAAGATCTTCCGGATCATTTACTGGTAGTCCTGGATGAGGCCTACATGGAGTTCGTGAGGACTGAGCATACTCCAAAGGCAGTGGAATATATGAAGCAGGACAGGAGGGTCATAGCCCTTCGGACCTTTTCAAAGGCCTATGGTCTGGCCGGACTCCGGGTGGGCTATGGAGTGATGGACAGAGATGTGGCCAAATATCTGGAGCGGGTCCGGCAGCCCTTTAATGTCAATACCATGGCCCAGGCAGGGGCCCTTGCGGCCCTGGATGACCATCAACACCTTAAAAAGACCGTTGATGCCGTGTGGCAGGGCATGGATTTTCTCACGGAAAAACTTGAGGAGTTAGGATGCAGGGTAATGCCCAGTGAGACCAACTTCATTCTTATAGATATCGACAGGAATGCCAAAATGGTCTATGAAAAAATGCTCAGAGAGGGAATCATTGTGCGGGCAATGACTGCATATGGTCTACCCAACCACATCCGGATCACTGTTGGTCTCCCCGAAGAGAATTTGCGGTGTATTGAGGCCCTGCAAAAAGTGCTGAAGAGCTGAGTCGGAGGAGAAATTATGGCAAGACCCCCTAAATGGCGAAAAGTTGACCAAGAGCCTGCGGTGACCTATTTCAAGCCAAGGGGCATACCGTTGCGCGGTCTTGATGAAGTTGTTCTGACTGTTGAAGGTTTTGAGGCATTACGTATGAGTGATATGGAGGGAATGGATCAGGACGCTGCTGCTGTACGGATGGGCATTTCCAGACAGACCTTTGGGCGAATTCTGGCAACAGCCAGGAAGACGGTGTCTACTGCAATAGTAAAGGGTATAGGCCTGCGTATAGAGGGGGGAAACTATATCCTGAGCTGAGCTATTAGCTGTTAGCCATTAGCGTTTAGCTTTGAAAAATGGTTTTGTAATAGGAAAACATCCTGTAATCATTAAGCTAATAGCTAACAGCTAAAGGCTAATAGCTTATAAGCACAGCTCAACCCGGATAAAATGCGCTCTTCAGGGCTGCTGTCTCCACCTGCCAGGTGATTCCTTGTTGCCATTCCTCTCCTGGTTCAAGTATCAGTTCTTGATGGGCCATGATGGAAATAGCCTGGACGGTCTTTTCGTAGCCGCTCTCTGACTGGGCTACTGTGTTCACCGGGAATCCCCAGATAGTGCTGTCCCGGCTAAGGTCAATATGGAGTTCGACGCCTATCGCCTGATCCACAAAGGTTATCTTATTCCCTGTCTGCTCCCAGGGAGAACTGAAATTCTGTTCTTGTCCTCCCACAAGGATTTTCCCGTTTCCTAAGGCCAGAAATGCCGGAAAGATATTCCATTCTACACCAAACCGGCAGTTTATCTGGTCGGTAGAATCGTTTTTAAGGGCATATTTGGCAGTGATTGCCATGCCCCTATTCTTAAAGATGAAGCTCTTGGTCAGACGAACCGGCCTTTTGAGGGAGCCGGGCACATAGAGGCCTCCATCTCTTACAAAAACAAGAGTTCCCCCGTCAACACGGGATTCAAAGGGCTGGTTGGCAAAATCTCCCCATTCTCTGAAATTGCACCTCTTGAAATCACCGAGGATGGCCGTTGGGTCGAAAAAGTGATCTATAAAGGAATTCCTCCTGTACCAATCGTATGTGAGCTCATCCAGCATGGAAAGGTCCACGGTCTTTGTAAGCTTGTGGATGCTTGAGACACCTTCACTTAGTTCTCCGTTATTGTCGTATGTCCCATTCTCCAGGATTTTTCTCAGGGCCTGATGGTATGCTTCAGGCCTCCTGGTCAGGGTGTTGCAATAGTTGTTAGGAGGGTCGAGCAGGGAGAATTCAATTAACTGTCCACCAGAGTGCGGCTCAAAGACCAGACAGGCATCTCCGGACGAAATGATTACCTCCGGAAGGCCGTCTTTATTAATATCTGATTCCTCGATTGAGAGGTCTTGTCTTTTGCGGAGTCTGGCCTCGGCCTTGAGTATTGACTGCCACACAGCATTTCTTAAATGTGGAAGATAAAGACCGCCGAAGATACCATGCCAATAGGCGTCATTACACTGGGCTGAAAGGATATAGTCCCTGGCCTGTCTGTCGGGTAAGCGGGTATTGAGGCTCATCCGGCTTACAGCAGCAGTGCGTTTGTGCATGTGGTTTGATTCCGGGTACTTCACAAAGAAATTTCTCCAGTGCCCTCCACGCAAAAATGGCTTATAGACCTCTTTGGCTTCCGGGCCCAAGGACTTGATCAATTCCTGGAACTTCAGAATATTGCCTGCAGGAAGAGTCCACTGCTCCATCTCTTCATAGGATGCGTTGGGGAGATAGCAGATACCTGATGCAGGCACCTTGTCCATAACTTGTGAAAATGTAGTCCAGTCAATGAATTCCTCTTTCCATCGGGAAGTGGACTCCAGGAAATTTTCAAGCCATCCGTCTTCATAAACCCACTTATGAGTCCCGGGCCAAGCGCCGAACTTTTCTCCGTCGTCCACATAAATAGCCATTTTTCCTTTTGCAGCAATCTGTCTCAAGTATTCCTCAAGCTCGTTCATTGGCAAAAAAGGGATAAAATAACGTAAAGTCTCATCTATTGGAAAAACCGCCAGTGTCTCTCCACCTGACTCTGTCAGATAGTAGCCATGGAGATCTTCTTTATTGAAACCCGTAACAAGGAAATGCCGGTCATCTACGATAACAAATTGTATGCCGGCATCCAACAGATCCTCAATTATCTGGTTTTCCCATACCCTCTCTGTAAGCCAGACTCCTTTGGGTCTTTGCCCAAGACGCCGCTCAAGGTATTCACTAAGTTTTAGTATTTGTTCTTTTCTGTCCTCTCGGGATATGGCAGCAAGGACCGGTTCATAAAAACCACCGCCCAAAAGTTCTATTTGTCCTTCATCTGCCATGCTGCCTATAAGGTCAATAATTGAAGTATCGTTGTCTTCCCACCAGGAAAGAAGAGTTCCGCTAACATGGATGGAAAATGAAAGCCATGAGGCATTGGAGATGGCCTGCAGAAAAGGGCGATAGCATGTGTTGGTCAACCTCTCTATAACTTGGTGAAAGTTGCCAAGGGGTTGGTGGTTATGGAGACCGAAAAGGACAGGCAGTTTGGACATATTGTGTCCTCCTGTTTATAGATAATGCTGAATTGTGAATGCTGAATGCTAAATTGTGGAAGAAGATTTAAAAGACATATACTTTACCTTAATTCAACATTCAACATTCAAAATTCAAAATTACATGTACCTCTTTACTTGATTGAGATAGTCTTATTTGTTATCAATGGGGTCACTTTTTTACTTATTTCATTCTATAACATGGCTGGAGCTCAAAAAACATTGTTAGAACCTGCTGGTGCAAAAGACCCTTTGTCTCCTCGCAGGTTGAGCGGCAAAACCTTGGTTTTAGAAATTGATGGTCTTAGAAAGGTCTTTACGAACAACGGACTCAAGGTAGAGGTGCTGAAGGATCTCAAGTGTTCGATTTATTCTGGTGAAATTGTTGGAGTGGTTGGGGCTTCAGGGGTTGGGAAGACCACCTTCCTTCACATACTGGGCACCCTGGATTGCCCCACCAGCGGTAAGGTTTTCCACTTTGGAGAGGATGTGTTTTCCTGGAATGATACTAAACTCTCCAGGTTTCGTAATAAAGAACTGGGATTTGTCTTTCAGTTTCATCACCTCTTGCCGGAGTTTTCCGCCCTTGAGAATGTTATGATGCCGTGTTTTGTGGCTGGGGAATCCAGGCCCAAGGCCAGGGAAATGGCAAAGGATATACTGGCTGAAATTGGTCTTGAAAAAAGATTTGATCACCGCATTGGTCAGCTCTCAGGTGGTGAGCAGCAGCGAGTAGCCCTGGCAAGGGCCATGGTAAGAAAACCCAGGTTGCTCCTTGCTGATGAACCTACTGGAAATCTTGACGAAAGGACTGGAGAAAAGGCCGCGGAATTAATTTTTACGTTAAATAGACGATACGGCACAACCGTGGTAGTTGTTACCCATAATTTGGCTTTGGCAAGCCGTATGGACCGATGTATCGGGTTGGCAGAGGGCCGGGCCGTTGAACTCAACGCCTCTGAACTTAAGAATTTTGGTGTTGGGCGTATATCTTGATTGTGACAATTTAATTTTATATGGAAAAAAATAAATGAAAACATCTAATGTCTTACAAAGACTGATAGTCTCTATATACAGATCATTTTTTTTACTTGCCGTATGTTTGGTTTTGTCTCTGCCTTTTCAGTTTATTCTGGTCTCAAGTACCATGGGGAGCATTTCTCTTCCATCCGCAACCATTCTCGGGACATCACTGGCTTATTATGGACCAAAAGATAAGTCATGCCTGGCAGATGAGGTAAGGGACGGACTTTCCAAACGCCTTGAATCTCGTGGATATACAGTGCTTTTGTCAAAAGACAAATCACCAGAGTCTTTGGATGATGTTATTAAAGCTGGAAAGGCAAAACAGGTTCAGTTTGTGTTTTATGGGAGTATTAGCTGCCTTGGGGAGTGGTTGGGCCTGAATTTAAGGCTTGTTGACCTGGAGGATACTGCTGGTGAGCCAAGGAATCTTTTTGCCAAAGGGGACCGGCGCGAGATGAGTACGCTTCTGGATCAGATGGAAGCCGAGATGGTAAAGATCCTGGCTGCCCCTTACCTGGTGGCGGAGATAAGTGTCAGTGGTAACAGGAGAGTGGATACCGACGCAATCCTGCAGGCCACTGGGACCAGGGCCGGCAATCTTTTCGATCCTGAGATTATTGCCTCTGATATTAAGAACATATATAAGATGGATTTCTTCAATGATGTGCAGGTTGATGTCAATGAGAGTCCTTCCGGTCGCATCGTGACCTTTATTGTGAAAGAAAAGCCTGCCATACAGAAAATCAAGTTGTCCGGCAATAAAGAAATTTCAGAGGAAAAGATACGTGAGATCATAGATCTTAAGCCATATACTATTATTCAGGAAAAGACCCTTCAGGAAAATGCCGAGAAGATCAAGGCCCTATATATGGAAAAGGGCTATGCTGGAACCAGCATTCTGGCCTCAGTGGAACAGGTGTCAGGACAGACAGCCGATGTGGTGTTTGAGATTACGGAAGGAGAGCAGGTCCGTATCAAGGCCATTGAATTCCAGGGTAACCATGCTTTTTCTGATAAGGAATTAGAAAAATTATTGGAGACCTCAGAGAAAAAATCTCTCTGGATTCCTTCCTGGAGCAATATCGTGGCCCTGTTTAAGGGGGACCAGGCTGTCCTCAAGCAGGATGCCCTGGAGAGGGACCTGGGAAGGATTGCCGCCTATTACCACAATCAGGGTTATGTGGATGCCAAAGTGGGCCGCCCTATGATCCGGAGGGAAGATGCCTGGCTCTATATCACGATTCCCATAGAAGAGGGAAGTCGTTATGGAGTAGGTCAGGTAGATATAGAGCAGGACTTTTTCAAGGACAAGGAAAAACTTTTAAGCGAGCTTGAGATCACTCAGGAGCCTGTTTTCAGCCGGCAGGTACTTCGCCAGGACATGTTGAAGCTCACAGATCTTTATGCAGATGAGGGTTTTGCCTATGCCGATATTACTCCGAGGATTGAAAAGGATTCGGAGAAAAAGCTGGTAAACATTACGTTGCTGGTGAATACCGGCCCAAGTGTAAAGTTCGAACGAATAGAAATAGCTGGAAATACAAGGACAAGGGATAAAGTCATCAGGAGGGAACTAAGGGTCAAAGAGCTTGAGCCCTTCAGCGCCTCCGGCTTCAGAAAGAGTAGCCAAAGGCTGAACAGGTTAGGTTACTTTGAGGATGTAAATCTTACCCCCAGTAAAGGGAGCAGCGAAGAATATATGAACCTCAAGGTGGAGGTCAAGGAGCGGGCAACCGGTACCTTCAGCATAGGGGCAGGGTATAGCTCAGTGGAAAATCTAATGCTCATGGGGGAGGTTAGCCAGAGGAATTTCCTTGGGAAGGGCCAGACCCTGAGTTTCAAGGGTGTACTTGGCTCAGAGACTAATCGATACTCACTGAGTTTTGTCGAGCCTTATTTCAGGGATACTCGACTTTCCCTTGGTATTGAAATGTACAATTGGGAGCGGGAATATGACGACTACACAAAGGAAAGCCTGGGAGGTGCATTGCGTTTTGGCTACCCTCTGAACGATGATCTCAGTGCGTTTGTTAAGCTGAGAATGGATAATACTGATATGTCGGATGTTTCTGACGATGCATCAACAATCATAAAGGATTCACAGGATATCCGTTCTACCAGGTCTGTAGGCACTGGTCTCCTCTATGACACAAGAGATGACTACTACAATCCTGCTCATGGCTGGAACAACAAAATCTCAATTGAATATGCAGGGGGGCTCCTTGGCGGTGACAGTGCCTTTGTGAAACTGGAAGGCGGTGTCAGCTATTACCATCCCATCTGGAAGTCTATCATTGGCCACGTGAGGACTGGAGCCGGCTATGTGACCGAGGGGGGCGGGGGGAAACTCCCTATTTACGAACGCTTTTTCCTGGGCGGGATCGACTCTGTCAGAGGTTTCAAGTATGGCCGTATAAGTCCTATAGATCCAAATAGCGAAGATGACGATCGTGTCGGCGGTAATTACATGGGTTTTGTGCAGATTGAGACTATTTTTCCGCTACTGAAAAATATGGGTCTGAATGGTGTAATCTTTTTGGATATGGGAAACTGCTGGGACGATGGTAATGATTACAGCAACCAAACTACACGCATGTCTGTAGGTCCCGGCATAAGGTGGCTGTCTCCCATGGGGCCCCTTCGCATAGAATGGGGTTTCAATATAAATAAAGAGGATGATGATGACGCGAGTAACTGGGAATTCAGGATGGGAGGAAGCTTTTGAATTTGGTGATTTGGTGATTGTGTGATTTGGTGATTGATGGACTATGAAGACTCTTGGAGAAATAGCCCAACTGTTGCAGGGAGAGCTCAAAGGACCTCCTGAATTCAATGTAAGCGGTATACAGGCCTTGACGGCTGCAGGGCCGGACGAAATAAGTTTTGCTGTTGGATCCCGCTATGGGGAAGAGGTGGAGAAGAGCATGGCAGGGGCATTGATACTTCCAAAGGACTGGCCCTATGTGTTGGATCGTCCCTCTATTCTGGTTAAGGATCCATATCTCGCCTATGCCTTAATAGCATCCGCTTTTTTGGATAAGCCCTTCAGTGCTTTGGGGGTGAGTCCAAAGGCACATGTGGGCTCGGATTGTGAAATAGACCGGAATGTCAGTATATATCCCGGAGTATTTATTGGTGATAGGGTGCGCATTGGCTCGTATGCAATACTCCATCCCGGAGTGTATGTGGGAAATGATGTGTGTATTGAGGACGAAACTACCCTTTATCCCAATGTAGTGGTGTATGAGGGCTGTCGCCTGGGAAAAAGGGTGGCAGTACATGCAGGGACGGTGATCGGAAGCGATGGGTTCGGTTATGCCAGGCGCGGTGAATCCCATGTAAAAATTCCCCAGATCGGCATAGTCGTGATAGAGGACGATGTGGAGATAGGCGCCAACGTCACCATAGACAGGGCAGCCCTGGGAGAAACCCGTATAGGCCGGGGCACCAAGATCGATAACCTCGTACAGGTTGGCCACAACGTGTCTATAGGGGCCGACTCATTGCTTGTGGCCTTTGTCGGTATCGCAGGAAGTACCCGTATAGGTAAGGGAGTGGTGCTGGGAGGACAGGTCGGTGTAAGAGGTCATATAGAATTGGGAGATCGAGTCATGGTAGGCGCGCAATCCGGAGTTACCAAGAGCCTGGCAGCAGGCGAGGTGGTCACAGGGTCTCCTGCAATGCCTCACAAATTGTTTTTAAGGGTTGGAATTGCTCTCAAGCGCCTTCCTGAGCTGGTAAAGCAAGTCCGTGATCTTAAAGGACGTACAGACAGACTTGAAGACAGGTTATTAGGAAAAGAAAATGGAAACGATGCATAGCCAACTCCGAATACAAGAGATATCGGCCCTGTTGCCTCACAGGTATCCTTTTCTGCTGGTTGACCGTGTTTTGAGC
>JAUXDR010000057.1 GCA_030618205.1 Deltaproteobacteria bacterium
CTGATCAACTGGGTGGAAAACTTTTTTATGATGATTCAGGGAAATGGCACACTCGAAAAGCTGACGAAATTCTGGTTTACAAATCCTTCATGGATGAAGGAACTTCCTTAGAGATTGACTCCCTCTTCATCCCTGAAACCCGACACTTTATTATGAGACCTGAAACCTCCAAACCGAACTTTGAACCTAATCCGTCACCTTCCCCTCTTCGTCATCATCGGAAGGTTGTAATAATTCCTCGGGAGTTAAGACAGTACCATGGAAAATGTTTTTAAAATGTAAATTATCCCATGTTATCATTGTTGATATGAAGGGTAAATGCTTTTTTGCCACTGAGGTCATCAATGCATCACCTAACGAGGTCTTTCGCTTAAGCAAATCGAAAATCTCCTTAATTTCAATAGTTGGAAAGTTGGTTTCAAGAATGGGGACAGGCAGCACAACGACCCGATATCTATCCTGAAAGTAGAACCATAGTTCAGTCAATTGTTTTTCGTTAAGATTAAATGAGAGAATTCCGCAAAGTTCCATTAAATTGACAATTGTCGTAAAGCCGTTTCTCTGCTCGGCTATATAATCAAGAAAGGCCCGGTTGATTTTGTAATACGCATCCCTTTTGTATCGCAGGTCAATCACAAAAATATTTGTATCGACCAAAACTAAGTCCTGTTTCGGGCCCACTGGGTGGCTTCCTTCCATCCTGCAAATTCAGGTTTTGTCTTTTCAAGCGTATGTTTAATGTCTTCCCATGCCTCATCAAAGGATCTCAATTCTTCCAGAGTGTTCGACTCTCCCATTGTTGGCTGGGCAATGACGGCTACGGGTTTTCCCCGGAAAGTCACCGTCAAACATTCTCCCGACTTAACCCTCCGGATAATTTCTCCCGTTCTCTGTTTCAATTGCTTGGCTGTGACAGTACCCATAAAAAAACCTCCCAAAGTGATTACTTCGGAAAGATAGTAGCTATTTCATTCCTGTAAGTCAAGAATATTCTCAATCTTCCATATCCCCAATATTCTCTCCGAGCCGGAGGCCAGTATTCCATATTCATGGAACAGAAAACTGCCATTAAAAGACTATTGATTTCATATAGTTGTAAAAATTCCGAGACGTTTAATTAGTGGTACACGCTGAATGAGTTTTAACCATCTCTGGGTTCCCTTTTTCCCATTCAACGTTCGATGTTGGACGTTCGATGTTCAATGTTCATTTTTTTCTTGAATCTCTGAACCCAGAACCTTTCCATCTATAAATCCGTGAACGGTTACGGGACTTCAGTTGCTCGCTCTTTTTCACAGATGGTCCGGTATTCATCTTCGTAGAAGAATTTCTCAGCACCGAATGCCGGGCGAAGCTGATTCAGCCAAGTGGCTTCAGGATCGAATTGTGCAAAGAATGGACGCTGCACCCAGTCCGGATTGCGGCCCTGGATAAAGCGGAGCACAAAGACCTTTTCATTGTTGATCTCAGCAATACCCTGGACCTCTATCTTGCCGGGACCGGCGCTCATTGATGGTCCGCGCACCGTGCGTGCCAATCCTGATACCTTTAGAACGGCATTATGATATATCTCACAGGCCTTGGCTAAAGGCAATTCAAAGTAATGACAGGCACCGGTATTGCGTGCTATGAACATATAGTAAGGGACAATTCCAAGGCGTACCTGTGTGCGCCACATGCGTGCCCAGATTTCAGGGTCATCGTTTATGTGCTCTACTATGGGACTCTGACTACGTATTATGGCTCCGGTGCCACGGATTCGCCGGATGGCCTTCCGGGCTATAGGCGGTTCCATTTCCTGCCAGTGGTTGTAATGGGCCATGATAGCCACGTGTTTGCCGCCCTTTACCATACGCTCCATCAGTCTCAAAAGATCGTCAGCATCGCTGTCACTTACATAGCGATATGGCCAGTAGGTCAGGGACTTAGTTCCTATGCGGATGGTCTGTATGTGCTCGAACTCAGGCTGCAACAATGGTTTTACATATTCCTTGAGCAGGCTGGTTTTCATTACCATAGGGTCACCACCGGTGAGCAGAAGATCAGTAACATCCTTGTGCTCGGCCAGGTAGCGGTGCAGGTCGCTGGTCTTGCTGGCAGAGAAGCGCAACTCATCAATCCCAACGAACTGTGCCCAACGAAAACAGAAGGTACAATAGGTATGGCAGGTCTGACCCTGGCGGGGGAAAAACAGTACGGTTTCCCGGTACTTGTGTTGCATCCCCTTGAGGGGTTGGCCATCCAGAACAGGGACATTCAGGATCTGCTGACCGGCAGGATGGGGATTGAGCTCTGCGCGTATTTCATTGGCCACGGTCCGTATCTGCTTGTCGTCAGCACCACTGCCCAGTAAGTTTGCAATGCGATTAAAGTGTCTCTGGGTGAGCATGTCCGGCTGTGGAAAAGTGAGCCTGAAGATTGGATCATCCGGGACATTATCCCAGTCTATGAGGTTTTCAATCACATACTGATTGACTCGAAACGGGAGTACTTGGGCCACTACCCGTATGGCAAAACGAATGTCATGAGACAATTTTGCAATTTGGGGGATCTGATCAAGTTGACGCGCAGAAAAAAAACGAAGTTGCAAAGGTCGCCCATTCGGGACCGAATACGTTCGGGACGTTTGTTTAAGCTTCGGAGCGTAATACATAATGCATATCCCTTTGAATGTCTTTAGTCGTGACACCTACATGGCTATTATCTGATGATAGGTGCTCGCTTGCCCTCAAAAAAAAGCGATTAGGGCTTCCAGTCTGCTACAATGGGTCGTAGATTAAGTTTTTTTACCATACCATTTTCCGGCATAGGTTTCAATCCGCCTGAAAGGGAGTGTGCCGGCTTGTCCTCCTGAACACACCTTTTTATAGCCTTGCCGGCAAATTATTGCGGTTGAGTATCTTGAACTGCCGGACGTTGTCGATTAAGAGACTGAGGTTAAAATCAACTGAACCCTGAACCCTGAACCCTGAACCTTTGAACCTTGAACCTTTGAACCCCTACAACAGGAGCCGGAAGTGCCTATAAGAGCTGTTCGCGGATTTAAGGACGTATTGCCTGATGAGATCGAGCTCTGGCATCGAGTTGAGTCCCTTGCCCGCAGTGTTTTCAATGCCTTCGGTCTGAAAGAGATACGGATTCCTTTGCTGGAAAAGACCGAGATTTTTGCTCGGAGTATTGGCGAACTTACTGATATCGTTGAAAAGGAGATGTACACATTCATCGACAGGAGCGGTGATTCTCTGACCCTCAGGCCTGAGGCAACAGCAGGTCTTGTAAGAGCCGTAAACGAGCATAAGCTTTTTGCCCAGTCTCCGGTGTTGAAGCTGTTTACAACAGGGCCCATGTTCAGGCATGAACGTCCTCAAAAGGGCAGGCTCCGTCAATTTCATCAGATAAATGTGGAAGTGATGGGAACAAAGGCCCCTTTTTCAGATACTGAGGTCATCTGGATGGCATGGGACATTCTGGAGCAGCTTGGACTCAAGGATCTGCGTCTGGAAATCAATTCCCTGGGTTGCCCTGCATGCAGGCCCATGTATAGGGATGATCTGAAGGAATATCTTGAGGGTGTATTTCAGGATCTCTGCCCTGACTGCCAAAGAAGGAGCAAGATAAATCCTCTAAGGGTCTTTGATTGTAAGAACGAGGCCTGCAGGAAAATCATGGCCAAGGCACCCCTAAGCAGGGAGTATCTATGTCCTGAGTGTGCGGACCACATGGCAAAGGTCTTGGCCTTTCTTAAGACCTTGGATATACCATTTGTCATAAATCCTTACCTGGTAAGGGGACTTGATTACTATGTGATGACCACCTTTGAGATAGTCTCTCCTGATCTGGGTGCCCAGAGCACAGTGGCTGCAGGAGGCAGATATGACGGCCTTTTAAAGGCCCTGGGCGGACCCGATCTTCCTGGAGTCGGGATGGCAATCGGGGTTGACCGGTTGTTGCTGCTCATTGAAAAGGATAAGAAGGGACCATCTATTGATCTGTTTATAGCGGCCCTGGGTCCCAAGGCCGGAAAAGAGGTCATACCCTGGATAAAACACTGGCGCCATCAAGGGCTGGCTGTGCAGATGTCATACGAGGAAAAGGGCCTTAAGGCCCAGATGAAGCAGGCCGGTAGGGTAGGGGCCCGTTATGTGCTCATAGTCGGAGAAGACGAGCTTAATAAAAAACAGGTAGTAGTCAGAGATATGATGACCCGCGATCAGCACGAGGTACCTGTTGATGATGTGATTTCAGCAGTGGAGAGTCTGGTTAGTGTCTGAACGAAAAGGCCGTTCAGACACAATTTTGAATTCTAAATTCTAAATTTTGAATTAAAAAAAGGAAGTAACCTTAAAGAGGTAATCTGAATGGATTTAATGGATGGGCTGAAGCGTACCCATGATTGTTATAGTCTTACAGAGACGGCCCTGGACCAGGACGTGGTGCTGATGGGATGGGTGCTCAGGCGGCGGGATCACGGGGGGCTTATTTTTATAGACCTTCGCGATCGCAAAGGTATCACCCAGGTGGTATTTGCCCCTGAAGTACACGCTGATTCACATCAAAAGGCCCACAGTCTCAGGAGTGAGTATGTTATTGCAGTAAAAGGCATGGTCCGCAGAAGACCCGAGGGCATGGAGAATCCAAAGATAAAGACCGGAATGATAGAAGTGGCATGCCGTGATCTGCGCATTTTGAACACCTCCAAGACCCCCGCATTTTCCCTTGATGAGGAAGGAGAAATATCTGAGAACCTGAGGCTGACATACCGATATCTGGACCTTAGAAGACCCCACATGGTTGAGAGCATAAATCTGCGGCACAGGGTCTGTCAGGCCATGAGGACCTATTTGAATAGCAGGGACTTCCTTGAGATCGAGACCCCTATGTTGACAAGGAGTACCCCTGAGGGTGCCAGGGACTACCTCGTGCCCAGCAGGGTTAACCCTGGTCGCTTTTATGCCCTGCCACAGTCTCCCCAGCTCTACAAACAAATCCTTATGATCTCCGGCCTTGAGCGTTATTACCAGATAGTCAAGTGTTTCAGGGACGAGGACCTGAGGGCTGATCGTCAGCCTGAGTTTACACAACTGGATATGGAGATGTCCTTTATTGATGAAGACGACATTATTGACCTGATAGAGGACCTGATGTGCTTCCTGTTTAAGCAGACCATGGGCAAGGACATTAAGATACCGTTTCGGAGGTTGACCTTTCAGGAGGCAATGGATCGTTTCGGGACCGATCGGCCGGATACGCGCTTTGGCCTGGAGCTTTGCGATATATCGGACATTGCTGCCGGATGCGGGCTGAAGGTCTTTCAGAAGGTGGTTTCTGCCGGCGGTGTGGTAAAGGCCATAAATGCAAAAGGCATGGGGGATCTTTCCAGGAAGGATCTGGATGATCTTGCTGAGTTTGCAATAGGCCTTGGGGCCAAGGGGCTTGCCTGGGTAAAAATAAAGGAAGACGGCTCCTGGCAGTCACCCATAGCGAAATTTTTCTCTGAGGAAGAAAAAAAAGCAATAGTACAGCAGTTAGGTGCGGCCCCGGGAGATATAATGTTTTTCGGGGCGGATCAAAAGGCCACAGTATACAGGGTCTTGGGAGAGCTCAGGATGGAGCTTGCCAGACGCCGGAATCTTATTCCTGAAGGAAAATTTAATTTTATATGGATTACTGAGTTCCCTCTGGTAGAATATGATGAAGATGAGGGAAGGTTTATGGCCCTGCACCATCCATTTACTTCCCCAAGGACCGAGGATATTGAATTGTTATCCAGCGACCCTGCAAACGTGAGATCCAGGGCCTATGACCTGGTTCTTAATGGAGTTGAGATAGGTGGAGGCAGTATTCGTATTCACCAGACTTCTGTTCAGGAAGCCGTCTTCAGAGCTTTATCAATCCCCGAAGAAGAGGCCCGGGACAAATTTGGCTTCCTTCTTGAGGCCCTGGCATATGGGGCTCCGCCTCACGGAGGCATTGCTTTTGGACTTGACCGTCTGGTAATGGTTATGGCAGGAAAAGATACCATAAGGGATGTTATGGCCTTTCCGAAGACCCAGAAGGCCCAGTGTCTCTTGACCCATGCCCCTGCAAATGTAAGTATGGCTCAGTTGGCTGAGCTCTATTTGAAACCCGGTTGGAAAAGATGAAGAAATGTTGAATTATGAATGTTGAATGCTGAATTGTGGAAAAAGATTAAAAAGATATATACCTTAATTCAACATTTAATATTCAACATTCACAATTTTGTTTAAGTAAGGAGTTTTTATGGCAAAGTGGAATCCCGGACGCAGATTATTGGATCGCCAAGGTGGTGAATACTGGAATTTCAATCTTCAGGATGTCTCCCAGGCCAATCTGATGAGAGATATCTATCCATATAATCATGTGTGTAAAATTGATTTTGACCACAAGCACATGATGGCATCTCCATGCGAAGACATGCTCATTACTGATACTACCTTCAGGGATGGCCAGCAGGCACGACCTCCATACAGTGTGAAGCAGATTGGCGAGATTTTTGATTTAATACACCGTATGGGAGGCCCAAAGGGGATAATCCGTCAGTCTGAGTTTTTTCTGTACACTTCCAAAGACAAGGAAGCTGTGGAAAAGTGCAGGGAGAAGGGATATGACTTTCCCCAGATTACAGGGTGGATAAGGGCAAAGGCCGAAGACCTGAAGCTCGTAAAGGAAATGGGCTTGGGGGAGACGGGTATACTTACCTCTGCCTCTGATTATCATATATATCTGAAGCTCAAAAAGACCAGGGCCCAGGCCATGGAGGCCTACCTGGCCATAGTTAAGGAGGCCCTGGATCTGGGAATAGTTCCCCGTTG
>JAUXDR010000282.1 GCA_030618205.1 Deltaproteobacteria bacterium
ATCCCATAAGCCTTAAGCGGATCTGCATTACCTGCAAGATGTCACGGTCGTCGTCTACTACCAATATCTGTGGAGGAGCAGTATTATCCATTTTAAAATTGATGGCTGATGCCGGCAGGGATTCCTTATTGTTTTAAGGATAAGTCAGCAGAGCCCAAAAAGTATATTTGAAAGCAAGATTAATACCGTTTGAGTCAATTAATAATGCCGGTTGTGTTTAAATAACTTTCAGCTTTTAGCTTCAGGCTTTCAGCTCTTATGCAACGCAGCAGGTGGGCTGTTTTCAGCGGAACCAGAAATGATATCTGCTCTGTAAACTACGCTTTGAGCAATATGGGGCGGGGGTGAGTTGAATAAGACTTTTCCCTTCAATAAGTAGTGAAATTCATACACTTTTATCCTTTCAGGACCCTGAGGCTCAAATCACTTGCCCCGGCAGAGTGGGTAAGCAGCCCTACTGAGATTATGTCCACCCCGGTTTGGGCGATTTCCCGGACATTTTCAAGGCGTATACCACCTGATGCCTCAAGGATTATCCGGGGTTTGAGCCTCCTTGCAAGGGATACGGCATCCTTGAGTGTTACCGGGTCCATGTTATCCAGAAGCACTGCATCCGCCCCGGCCCCTATGGCCTCCTCAAGTTCTTCAATTCCCGTAACCTCTATTTCCAGTAAAAGCGTGTGTGGTGCCTTGGACCTGGCCCGGGTTATGCTCTCTTTTATAGAACCGCATGCTGTGATGTGATTGTCTTTTATAAGTAGGCCGTCTGAGAGACCATAGCGATGGTTATGGCCTCCTCCTACCCTTACCGCATACTTCTGAAGTAGTCTTATTCCGGGTGTAGTCTTCCTGGTGTCCACCAATCTACAGGGAAGGCCTGAGAGTTCCTGTACAAAATCTCCGGTAAGGGTAGCAATGCCACACAGACGTTGAAGAAAATTAAGTGCCACCCGTTCTGCCTGGAGAATAGCGGCAAGCTTGCCGTAAAGCCCCATGACCACCTCGCCGCTGGAAACCTCTGAGCCCTCTTCCCTTATTTCTTTAAACTGGATGTCCGGGTCCATTTGCATAAAGGCCTCTTGGGCTACAAATGTCCCTGCCACTATGGCGGTTTCCTTGGCAACAATAACGGCTGAGCCAAAGGCCTCAGGGGGCACTATGGCGTCGGTGGTTATGTCACCGTGTTCAAGGTCCTCTGCCAGAGCTGCGGACACCTGCTGACTGTATAAAAAGCGGTGGGGCGGATAAATAAGTGAAGCCATTGTCTAGCTCCTGAGTACACCTTCAAGGGTCTCTTTGTGAGAGACAATTTTTTTCAATTTGGTCTGGAACTTATTGACCTTGTCGCGTTCCTTTTGCACGATCTCTTGAGGCGCCTTGGAAAGGAAATTTTCATTCTTGAGCTTGGCCTCTGTCTTGGCAAGTTCCTTGCCGAGCTTTTTTTCCTCTTTGGTAAGCTTTCGAAGTTCTTCCTCAATATCCACAAATCCCTCAAGAGGTATGAAAATCTCAAGATCTTCGAGTATGACCGTAGCTGCACCCTCAGGACGTGGTTCTCGTTCTCTCAGGAGGTTCAGGGTCTCCACCCCGCCAAGAGTGTTTATGGCCTTTTCCTGGGAATCCAGAAAATCGTAGGCCTTCTCAGAGTGTGGTAGGGCGATGACAATGATTTTGGCCCCTGGGTGTATTCCAAGCTCAGATCTTGCGTTTCGGATGGAACTTACCACCTCCATAACTTGTTTGATTATGTCTTCTGCCCGGACATCGCTCCAGTCATCAACATGCTTGGGGAAGGGGGAGACCATGATGTGATCTCTTTGCCCCGGCAGATGGTGCCAGAGTTCCTCTGTCACAAAGGGCATAAAGGGATGAAAGAGCCTGAGGCTGTGATCA
>JAUXDR010000019.1 GCA_030618205.1 Deltaproteobacteria bacterium
GAAGGAGAACTGCCGGGCAATAGGGCCTTGAGTGCCTGCCAAACCTATTTTTGCTTAAAATGGAAATCAACAACTGCAACCTTAGCTACTTTGAACAGGGCATTTGCTGCATAAATCCCTTGTCCAAAGTCAGCCCAACTCCCCTCTAAATAGTTATTGCGAAACGGACGCATTTATAACAGCAAAAACCAGGTTGTCAAGAGGTTGAGAGGGCGGAGTTCTTGTCCACCTCAATCAGCCAGGGCCACCGTCCACTGCCGCAAAATGGCGGGGTACTCGATTACACTCGAATCCACGTAGAAAGGCAGACTGTAAATGGCCTGATTCCTGATGGCAGGCACCATGGCCAGAGCCGGATTGCTCTTGGCCTGAGCAGAGAGGACTTTTTGCACGGCAAAGGCGTCCCCTGTCATGATAATGACGTCAGGCTTGGCCTTGATCAGACCGTCGAGCTTTCTGATCATGAAGTGGCCCTTGTCGACCTTGGTCTTCTGCTTCTTCATGGCGTCGCCTACGTTGATGCATCCGAGGGGGTCGAGCAAGAAGCGGTCGGAATACCCCCCTGGCATCTCGATCCTGAGAAAGGTCTTGCCGGTCTCAGGCTGGTACACACCGGAAATAATCAGCACTTTTTTCGCCGGCTTTGTTTCGGGCAAAGCAGCTTTCGCCTTGAGCAAGGCATTGTTGTAGTCCTCGATCAGGGCATCGGCTTTGGACTCGCGTCCCACCAGCTTTGCAGTCTGGCGGATGGCCGACTCAAGTCCCTGTGAAAAATCGACATATTCGATGGTCAGCCCCTTGCCCGCCAACAGAGGGACGACATTCTCCGGCTTGACCTCCGGTTTATACAGACAGTAGTTCGGATGCTTTTCTATGATGATCTGCTTGATCCCAAGCTTGCCGGCTGTTTCAGGGACGATGGTTTTTCTTTTTAGAGTCACGCAGTTGGGACAGCCGAGCGACTGGATCATGGCTTTGAGTTTGTTGTTGCAAAGTGGCCACATGGAGCAGCGCACGACCATTGCTTCCGGAACAACACCCAGGTTGTAAGCAATGTCCACCACCCGATCGCCAATGATAATAGCCTTAATCTTTTCCGGTGGTTGTGCGCATTTTGCCTCAGCCCATCCGGAAAACAACAAGAGCGCTATAAGGCCGATTGCGCACATGAAAGCAGGTCTCTTCAAATCTGTTTGTCTAATAATTTTATCCATAGTTTTGATTTCCTTTCGACCCCAAAAGGGTTCTGAACATGTTGTATGAAAAAAAGAGGGCGGACATAAGAATCAAAGCCCCGCCGGCAAGCACAACGGGTTTGAATGGTTCGACAACTTTTCTGAACTCAGGAGTCCCGTGGGCAAAACCGGATGCAAGCCCGAACGATCCTATAAGATGAAAACCTACACAAAAGAGAACAATTCCTGCAATATGACACCAAAAATTGGTATAACATACCCACACACTGTATCTTTCATTCCCTTGTATCTGGGGAACGAGATAATACAAAATCCCCATAAGTGCAGAGCTTACCCATCCGATCAGATTAATATGTGTATGAATCCTTTTAACAAAATCCCCGAAAAAGAGTTTCAGGTGCTCTGGTGGAATATGCATTAAGGTGGCATAGAACCACTGGAAACGAAGTTTTGTTGGAAACATTATTCCCTCTATACACCCGACTAAGAAAAAAAATAATGCGGCAATGATAAAATATTTTGCCATCTTTTGAGCCATATAAGATCTCCTGTTAACAAATCAGGCCATGTTTTATAGTATCCATTGGATCAATTAATAGCGTATGGTAATACCGGTATAAAAGAAGGTCGGCTCTACATATACGACATTGTCCATCTCCACCTTTTTGTTAAATATATTATTAACACCTGCAAACAGCGTATAATGCTGGAACAATTCCTTGGAAAGGTAACAGTTGTAAAGGGTGTAGCCATTCTCTGTCCCGCTGGCATAGTAACGCTCTCCGATATAGTCCATTCTGACATTGGCCCGCAGTCCAAATTCCAGATGGCTATAACCCAATTTCAGATATCCCTTATAATCCGGCTGTCCTTCCAAATCCTTGCCGGTTTCCTTGTCCTCCGTTTCCAGATAGGTTAGATTTCCTGAGATACTAAAGCCCAATGGGAGTTTGAAACCACATTCCAGCTCCAGGCCTTCCATAGTAGCTTCAGAGATATTTTGATACTTGTAATAGTCTTTCCTTTGGTTTCCCGTACCTGTTGATTCATAATAGACCGCTTCGATAAGGTCTTCTATTTCGTTTCTAAAGGCGGTAATTCTTCCCCAGAATTTCTTGTATTCACCTTCGATGCCTACTTCATAGCTCTCCGATTTCTCAGGATCTAAATCACTGTTAGGTTCATATATCCACTTTCCTCTCTTTCTGTAGGAAGTGACAAAAAGCTCAGATATGGTCGGCGCGCGAAAACCACAGCCATAGGACCCTTTCAGTCTAAGATTATTAAAAATGCTGTAAATCATAGAAACACGTGGTGTCCATTCAGAACCAAATTCGGAATGTTCATCGAACCTCACTCCCAGAACCAGGTATAATGGATCAAAGACCTGGTATTCATCCTGGAGGTAAACACTGAAATTATCTACATCATCATCCCGACCGGTTTCATCCTCCCTGCTTTCTTCTCTAAATTCAGAGCCTACAGTGATAATATGCTTATCGAAAAATGCCCCTGTAAACCGGCCCTCTATCTGATTCAGTTTACGCTTTGCGTCTTCCTCTCCGGTGACCTGGGCTGTTGGCGAAAACTCGATGTCATTTTCATGTTCAGAATAGTAGGCCCTGAGCATGAGGTTATATAAAGGATTCGGCCTTGCATCGTATTGCAGGAAATAGCTGTGCCTTTTGTCTTCAGCGTCTCTTTCCCTGTCAAGGTTTTGATAGAATCGCATTCCTTCTCTATCCATATCGCTGTATTCAAACCCTGCCAGCAGACTGTGATTATCATTAAAGTCAAAAGAGAAACGTCCGACTGCCGAACCTAACTCTTCGTGATCTCCGTCATCAGGCAGGACCCCATCCAAATCCCATCCGTCTTTATTCTGGTATCCGCCTGCAAGGAGAAATCCAAAACGTCCAAAAGAATCCCCTAGATAAGCCCTGCCAATGTGCTCCTCTCCTTCATTATGTTTACTTATGCCGTATTGGTACGTGGCCCCAACTGCCAACTCCTGGGGTGGTTTCTTTGTGATGATATTGACAACACCCCCGATGGCATCGCTTCCGTATAGGGCGGAAGTTGGGCCTCTGACCACCTCAATACGATCTATCATATCTACCGAAATCTGGTTTATATCAAGAAAATCCTTGTAACCCATAGAGAGTCTTCTTCCATCAATTAGAACAAGTGTATGTTTGTTTCCTGTACCTCGTATACTGGGTGTCTTTATTCTTCCCGTCTCATCTGCAACGATAAGACCTGTGGCCGTTTCCAACGCGTCTGCTACGGTTTGGGCATCCATTTCTTCTATTTCTTGTGAGGTTATCACTTCAATAGAACCCGGGGCTTTTTCTATCTCTTTCTCTGTCATTGTAGCAGTGACGACCATGTTTTCTATTTCCACTGCTTGCTTTTGAGTCTGTTTTTCCTCCGCCTGTGCCGCAGGAATAAAGGCAAAAATCAATGCAAACAAGCACGGTACCAATTTAAACCGCTTCATTTAATTTCAGTTCTCCTTCCTTCTTTATGCATGAGAATTGAAATCAATCCCCACCTCTGGTTGGTAATGACATAAAATTTATTGCAAATCAGCCGCATTTATAACAGCAAAAACCGGGTTGTCAAGAAGGTGGGAGAAGGCTTGCCCATCCTTAGGGCCTGCTGCAGGACTCTTTTTGATCTGAATAATGGGAATTCTTATGCTATCCGGTTATTGAATTTTGCAAGGGGCCGTCGTTATTGCAATTTGAAAGCGATAATGTTATGGAATGCGGATATTACATGCCTGCGCAGGAGAAAACCGTGAGGAAAATGACAAAAACAGACATAATCAACCTAATCAGGGAATTCGGCTGGGGCACCCTTTGCATGACCGGACCTGATGGGAATCCATATGCCATAGAATTCAGCTATTTCCTGGAAGGCGAAGACATCTGTGGTCTGGTGCATCCTCGGGGTATGACTGCCAGGTGCCTTGCCGTAAATCCCAATATCTGCTTCAAGGTCTGCGACAGCGATCGTCAGTGCAAATCCTATCGGGCGGTTTCCTGTTTCGGCAATGCTGCTTTTGAGGAACTTACAGATCAAGCTGATATTAACAACGCATGGGACGCCCTTGTAAAACAACTCGGTCTCCCGCCCGCTGCCTACGACAAATACAAGGCCAGGTACCAGGACGGAAAAAGACCGCTTCCTCTGCTGCGAATCCGGGTGGATAAAACAACAGGTATCACCAACCGGCCCAAAAAAAACCATTAGGAGGCAATGCCGATGGAGTGGACAGAGGAAGCAAAAAAGGCATTTGAGGCAGTGCCGCCTTTTGTAAGGCCCATGGCCAAAAAAGGGGTTGAGGCCTATGCCCGCACCAAGGGGCAGGGAACCATAACCCCGGAGCTTATTAAACAAGCAAAAGAAAAAATGATGGGAAATCGCCACGGCGGGCCGGCGATCGCCCAAGGCGAGCTTGACAGAAAAACCTCGGTGCTTACTCCTGAAGATCAAAGACGTTTTTTTGCCAGGGAAGGCGTTAACCCCCTGCGGCACGCCTTTGACCGGAAAAGCGCCGTGCATGCCGGCGCAGGCGGCGACCCGCTGCCCGCTGAAGAGGCGCTTCCCACATGGCAGGCCCTTTCCAATAAACCTGACAAATCCACAAAGCGTACTGCCTATATCCACATTCCCTTTTGTGAAGGAAGATGCCGGTTCTGCGGCTTTTACATGAACCCCTTCAGAAAAGATGAAAGCGTCCGTTATATTGACGCCCTCCTTGAAGAAATAAAACTGACATCCGAGCGTCCGGCAGTTACAAGCCACCCCATCCATGCCGTCTATCTGGGAGGCGGCACCCCCACTGCCCTAGAGCCGGATGATCTGAAACGGCTCCTTAAGGGCATCGTCTGTATGCTGCCCCTTTCAAACGACTGTGAGATTACTGTCGAAGGAAGGGTGCATAACTTCGGACTCGAAAAGATGGAGGCTTGTATAGAAGGCGGAGCCAACCGTTTTTCTATTGGCGTGCAGACCTTTAACACCAAGATCAGGCAACAGATGGGACGCATTGAGGAGCGGATCAACGTCCTCGAAATGCTCCAAAATCTATGCGCCCTGGACCAGGGAGCCGTAATTATCGACCTCATCTACGGTTTTCCAGAGCAGACCATGGAGATATGGAAAGAAGACTTAAGGACTTTGATGGAAGAGACAAATCTGGATGGAGCGGACCTTTATCAATTGAACATCTTCAGGGGAGGAGCATTAAGTGAGGCCATAGAGGATGGCAAGATGGCTCCAGCGGCCGACATACCGACCCAGGCCGATATGTTCGCCATGGGAAGAAAAATGATGATCAATGCCAGATGGCGCCGTCTTTCCATGTGCCACTGGGGGAGGACCACCGGGGAGCGTAACCGGTATAACTCTTACACCAGATATGGAGCCCTATGCATTCCACTGGGTTCAGGCGCCGGAGGCAGGCTTCACGGCCACTACTTTTTTCAGGAGGGGGACCTCAAGACCTATTACCAACGCGTAAAGGCCGGAGAAAAACCCGTGGCAACGGCAATAAGGCTTCCGGATGACACTTCCCTTTTCCGGAATCTTGTGGGGCAACTGGAAGAAGGCGCCGTGAATTTTGCACGTCTCGGAAAAGAACACAACATTGACCTTGAGAAAATTTTCAGCCCCATCCTGGAACAGTGGGAAAAAACAGGGCTTGTCCGTCTGCCGGGAGACGGCTGGATGGAGCTTACCATTGCCGGAGAATTCTGGAATGTGAACCTGGCCCAGGCATTAATTGACTACTTTTTGTTGGCAAAGAAAGAAAAGGGGTGTCCCGGCACTATGGTACTTTAGAATATTTGTATATTTTTTTGATCATTAACTGCAACTAAGTATCATGACTAATTATATCGGAAGGAGACTTTGAACATGCCTCTAATTAAAAACAAAAAACTGCGGGAACAGATTGAAAATATGGTGAAGGAAGACCCCAACAAGAATGTTTATAACATATCCAGGGAAATGGGCCTGCCTGAGCGGGCGGTGATGGAATGCCTGCCAGGGGAGATGGCGTGGAGGGTGAAGGCAAGCGCATTTGATGAAATCACGGAAGAAGTTGCCACGTGGGGGCCGGTGCTCATCATTGTCCAGAATGATTCGGTAATCTTCGAGGTAAAGGCCCCTCTGCCAAGGGGAATCTACGCAAAAGGCTTCTATAATATCATTGGCAGGGAAGGCCCCGCGGGCGGGCATTTCAAAATAGACCACCTTTCGGCCATCTACTTTGTGGAAAAGCCGTTCATGGGGCTTCCGAGCCTTTCAATCCAGTTCTTCAATTTAAAAGGCGATCCCATGTTCAAGGTCTATGTGGGGCGGGATAAAGACAGAAAGCTGCTCCCGGAGCAGGAGGAGAAATTTAAACAGCTCAGGAGCAGGTTTGAATAATGAAGTCAAAAGTCAAATTGCGATTCAGGGACCCAGCCCGAAGGGTTGGGACTTTGTCTCGCGAAGCGAGCAAAGCAAAGTCAAAATACAAAAACGGTGATGACACCTTTTCCCATGACAGGGTGACCGACGATGTCCTTAACGCCCATACATCCTTCCTGATCATGGAAAATCTCCTCACCCTGGGCGTTGACAATATCGGCGACGAACGGCTTGCGGATAAGTCTGATGCCTTTGACTACGAGGAGAGGGGAAGGTTCTTCTATGGGAGCTTGAGAATGTTCTTTTAGTGATACGTCCCGGCAGTAAAATGGTTTCAGAAAACAGAAAAGAGCGCTACTGGCAGCCATGGGAGCTTATCACCATAGGAACCTTTGCCGCGCTCATAAAGATTTCCACAATGCTCATCGCCATCGCCGGAGGCGGCATGAATCCCGTCTCCCTGATCGGCAAGAACGTGGTTGCCACGGCCCTTCTCATCGTGCTGGCCTACAAAGTGAGGAAGTTCGGGACACTCACCGTGTTTGTGCTGGTCAGCACCATGGTATCGCTTCTGCTCATGGGTGGAAACATGATGACAATCCCCGGCATGATAGCAGCCGGCATTTTATGCGACTGCCTTATCGTGCTTTCAGGAGGATACAAAAAGGCATGGGCCCTGGTGGCGGGAGTTGGTCTCTTCGACCTGCTGTCCCGCGCCATCTCCCTGGGTTATTCGTACATGCTCACGAGAGAGGAATTGGGGTTTTTTTACATGGGAGCAGTGGTTGTGGGAATAGGATATTTCGGATGCGTCATTGGGCTTCCCTGCGGCATATATTTTGTAAAGGAACTGCGCCATGCATGCATTGTCAGGGAATGAGCCCCGGAGAGAGAGCTTTATCGAGGCATTGGACGCACGGACCAAGATGTTTATCTGCCTTTTGTGCTCAGTGGTGGTGATATTTCTTAAAGACGTCTATTCTCTCTCTCTTCTCCTTTCCGCGAGCTTCATATATGTAATGCTCCTAAAAAAGACGCGCGTTTTGCTCATTGCTTATGGCGCCGTGGCCGTCATGGCACTTGTAGCGTTCCTGTGTGTGCAGGTCTTGTCAATATTCATGCCCCAGATACTCAGCAAGGGCTATGGGATGGTTCTGAATCCCTTTTTGAGGGTAATCATCCTTGTAAACGTTATACTGGCCATGGCCCTTTCTTCGCGCATCCAGGAGATTCTCACCGCCCTGAAATCCCTGCGGCTTCCCCTTTTCCTTTATCTGCCGGCGGTGGTCATGATCCGTTTTATTCCGGGCTTTATTAACGACATAAAACAGGTAAGCGAGGCCCTGAAAATACGGGGCTACAAAATAAATCCGGCATCCCTTACATTCCGGCCTCTTCTGACCTTGCGGCTTGTCTTTGTTCCCGTGGTCATAAGGGCGCTCCGTTCCTCGGACGAGCTGGCGGTGGCAGCTGAACTCAAGGGACTTGGAGGCACCGCTTCCATGACCTTTTTCAAAAGGAAAAATCTCGTTTTCAGAGATTACTGCACAGGGGCTTTCGCCCTGTTCCTGCTGGCAGCGGCCGTATTCCTGCAGTACAGGAACATCTTCACCGCCGCGTAAAGGAACCCTTGTCTTCATGATACATCTGAAAGATATCTCTTATAAATACCCTTTTCAGAACAAAAACGCGCTGGAATCCATAACTCAACATATAAGACGAGGCGAGACGGTTCTCTGCACCGGCCCCAGCGGCTGTGGGAAATCCACTCTCATCAGACTGATTAACGGCCTGGCCCCCCATTATTACAAGGGCAGCCTTATGGGCGGCGTCCATGTAAACAACATCGACAACGCGACGAGAAAGATCCATGACATATCAAAACATGTGGGGACGCTGTTTCAGGACCCGGAACACCAGTTTTTCGCCCTGAAAGTGGAGGATGAGCTGGTATTCGCCCATGAATGCCGCGGAACAAAGCAGGAGCGTATCGCGGAAATTCTCAGCCGGATGATGGATAAATTCTCACTTGAGCGCCTGAAAGATTCGGAAATTTTCGATCTGTCCGAGGGTGAGAAGCAGAAGGTGGCCCTTGCCTCCATAATGTCCCTTTCTCCAGGAGTGATTATCCTGGATGAACCCACCGCCAACCTCGACCCCGAGGCCGCAGCGGATCTCGCGAATATGCTCGGGGCCTTAAAAGATGAAGGCATAACCATTTTTATAGTGGACCACCGGCTTTACTGGCTGAAGGATCTTGTGGACAGGGTGTTGATCCTCCGAAACGGCCGGATTGCCTCCCAGGGGAATTTTTCCATACTTGAAGACGAAAAACTTATCTCAAAAAATGGCCTCAGGCGGACGGATGTAAAGGATCCCAGAGGGACTCTCCCCAGAGCCGTGGACGCGGAAGGCCCCGGCATCCGGCTTGAAGATGTCACATTCGCCTATAAGGGACAGGCTCCCATATTCCAGTCGGTTAACACTTTCCTTCCCCTGGGGAAAGTGGTAGCTGTTACAGGCAGAAACGGCGCTGGAAAGACTACCTTCGCCAGGCTCCTTACAGGACTCATAAAGATGCAGTCGGGCCGGATTTTTCTGAACGGGAAACCGGTAAGTCCCGCTGAACTGCTCAGGCGGTCAAGCGTGGTTCTCCAGAACACCGATCACCAGCTCCACATGAAAACCGTGAAATCGGAACTGGAGATATCGGCCAGGGATATTCCAGTGAAAGATAGGAAACGGAAGATAGATGAAATGCTGGAGCTTCTGGAC
>JAUXDR010000126.1 GCA_030618205.1 Deltaproteobacteria bacterium
TTATTCGATGTTGAACGTTCGATGTTCGATGTTCGATGTTCATCTTTCAAAACAACCACGTATGGTATAAATGCAATCTGCAAACGCTTACAAAATAACTTAGCGCTTATGGATCCCCTCCCCCAACGTATAAATGCGCCCTTATTTGCGGAATCGATAATGAGACGGATACTTCCATGGTTACTCCTTGCGTGTTTAGTGGTTTCGGGGTGCGCCGGTAACTATGTGCGCCGAATGGAAGTCACCGCATATTGCGGATGTGGCAAGTGTTGCGGCTGGGAAAGGGGAAGTTGGGGGTATCTGAAGCTGAATTTTTGGAACCGCTATGTGAGTTCAGGAAAGCGCAAAGGCCAGCCTTACTCCGGGCGTACTGCTAGTGGCACAAAACCCCATCAACCACATCCAGGGCTCATTTCATTGGACAGTGTTGTGCATCCCTGGATGATCCCCATTCGACTGATCTTTTTCCCATGGCTCCTCATGCCCCGTGATGGCACCATTGCGGCTGACACTAAATTTTACAATTTTGGTACCCGGATGTATATTCCCGATTACGGATGGGGCGTTGTGGAAGATAGAGGATCTGCCATTAAAGGACCTGATCGCATTGATGCTTACTTCAACTCTCATCAAAAGGCCCTTGCCTGGGGCAGGAAAAGAGTAGATGTGCGCATGGAAAGATAAAAATATTGATGAAAAAGATATCCATTAAAAGCAAAAAATTACTCCAAGATTCTGATCTATACTATGTAGGTATTGATGCCGGGTCTGTTAGCCTGAATTGTATCGTCATCAACGATAAGAAGGAGATTGTCTGCGAATTTCCCTACGAGCGTCACATTGGCAAAGTGGAGAAGAGGGTTTTGTCCCTTATTCAGGGCCTGCATGAAAAATTCGGGCAAGAGAGAATCCGGTCTATTTCCTTTACAGGGAACCATGGAAAGAAGCTTAGTGAGGAATTGGGAACCTTTTATGAGTTCGAGACCATCAGCCAGGTCCTGGGCGCCATTTTTATAAGGCCGGACGTTAAAACAATCATCAGTATGGGGGGGCAGGAGACGGCCCTTTTACAGATCAATCATTACGATGGCGGCTGGGAATTGGAATACTTTAATACCAATGGTCCCTGCGCATCCGGTACAGGGTCCTTCATCGATCAGCAGGCCCAGAGATTGGCCACCACCATGTACACCAGAGAAAGGGATTTTCTCCCGGATGAAATCGACAAGATATTGGCTGATTTTGTCAAGCTCGGTCTGAAGAGCCAGAGGCCTGCCGATGTGGCCTGCCGTTGCACTGTATTTACAAAGTCTGACATGATTCACCTTCAGAATAAGGGAGAGAAGCTGGAGGATATTATTTACGGCGTGCACGTTGGAAACGCCAGAAACTACATGAGCACCATCGTTTCCAATCGAATACTTGAAGAACCGATTCTTTTTATCGGCGGCCTCTCATTGAATGATCTCCAGGTCAAGGCCTTTAAGAGCTATTTCCCGGGGTTGATCGTACCTCCCTATAATACTTCCATAGGCGCCCTGGGAGTCGCATTGGGGGCTCTGGAATCGAACAGGGAAGACCAGGTGGATCTTGATGTGCTAAACGCGGGGTTTAAGAACAGGGTGTCGGTGCCGGTAGCGCCCAGATTGGCACTGAGACAGACGGTCTTTCCGAAGACGAACAAGATTCAAAGAAAGTCCTTGCGAAAAAAGACAAGGGTGTACCTCGGTATGGATGTAGGATCCACGACTACCAAATACGCCCTCATCAACGAAGACCGCGAGATCATTCACAAAACCTATGTGCCTACTCAGGGCAAGCCCATAGAGGTCACTCAGGGGCTTCTTACGTTTATACGCGACGATATAGGGAAAAGGATTGAAATCGTGGGCACGGCCACAACCGGGTCGGGCAGGAACGTAGTAGGAGATTTTCTCAATGCAGACCTGATCATCGATGAGATAACAGCCCACGCAAGGGGTGCAGTGGAGATATGCCCTGATGTGGACACTATCTTTGAGATCGGGGGACAGGATTCCAAATACATCTCTATTGCCAATACCTATCCCCTTGATTTTGACATGAATAAAGTGTGCGCTGCTGGTACGGGTAGTTTTCTGCATGAGCTAGCCAATAAATACGGTATCAATATTGTGGGCGAGTTCCAGGAGATTGCGCTTTCATCAGAGAAGCCCGTTAAGCTGGCTGAGAGATGCACGGTATTCATGGAATCAGACCTCGTGTCCTATCACCAGAAGGGCGTGAAGAAAAAAGATCTGATAGCCGGACTGTGTTATGCCATTGTCCATAACTATCTGAACCGGGTAGTTGGAAAGCGAAAGACAGGACAAAGGGTTATGTTCTTAGGTGGTCCTTCTTTAAATAAGGGGGTTGTTGCCGCCTTTGAAAATGTCCTTGGACGTGGTCTTATGGTCCCCAGACACAGAGAGGTCTTAGGGGCCTATGGCGCTGCTATAAGTGTGCAGGAGAAAATGCGCCTTGAGGAAAAAAACAAGAGCACCTTCAGAGGTTTGGACAGCGCCATAAAAGACCGAATGAGGTATGCTGAAAAAATATGCCGTGCAGACCCTCACTGCCACAACAAATGCAAACTGAAGATTTATGATTTTGACGGTCGTCGTAGTATCTGGGGCGGGGAGTGCGGCCGCTATGAATTGACAAGAAGCAGGGGGCCCAGGAAAGAGAACTTCTTTGAATTGAGACAGGAGGTTTGGCAGGCACACATGGCCGGGGTTTACACTGAATTGCAGGGTGAACCCCTGATTGAGAGAGACAATCGACCAACAGTAGGTATGCAAAGGGCTCTTTATGGCCACCAGTTGGGTATTATGTGGGCCCATTTCTTTGACCAGCTCGGATTCCGGCTTGTGCTCACCCCACCCACCAACGCGCACATCTCCAAGACCGGGATAGAGACAATGGTGGCCGAGACCTGCTATCCGGTAAAGGTCTCCCACGGTCACATCAAAGAGCTGATGGGAAAGACAAAATACCTTTTCCTTCCCAGTATTATCACCATGCCTACGCCTCAGCCTTTGGAAGTCGGGTATTTCTGTCCCATGGTCCAGAGCAATTCTTATATGGTCCGTATGGCCCTCGGGATAGACCCGTCATCCATTTTAAGTCCGGTGATTCATCTCAAACACGATCCTGACACCCTTGCCCTGGAGATTTCAGAGCAAATACAATCAAAACTTGGCGTGAGGAAGGCCGAGATAAAAAACGCCCTTTATTATGCCCTGGACAGGCAAAATCAGTTTGCCACGGAGCTTTACCAGAAGGGGAGAAAGATCCTTGAAGATCAGGATCCTGATGAGCCAATCGTGGTAGTGACAGGTCGCCCATATAATCTCTATGATGAAAGACTGAATTTGAGGCTTGGTCAGAATTTGAGCAAGATCGGAGTAGCCGCGCTGCCGATGGATTTCATAGATGTATCATCGGTAGACCTTTCAGATTTTTCTTCTATGTACTGGGGACTTGGTGCTCAGGTCTTGAGGACTGCCAGATTCGTAAAGGGACATCCAAACTATTTCAGTCTCCATTTGACCAATTTCGGGTGTGGTCCAGACTCTTTTATCGAACATTTTTACAAGCATATCATGGGAGACAAGGCCTATCTGATTCTGGAGCTTGACGAGCACAGTGCCGTAGCAGGTGTTATGACCAGGCTGGAGGCCTATAAGAACGTTATAGAGAATACGATGCAGAAATCCAAGTCAGATCTGAAATTTAACTTAAGGGTTGCAAATTAGAAGGAAATGGAATCAGAAAGAATTGTAGATTTCCAATCGCTCACTGAAAATGTGGGACGTTTTGATCTCAGGAATAAAACCTTCCTGATTCCTCAGATGAGCAGGATAGGAAGCCATCTTATCGCAGCAACATTCAGGGGGTTTGGTGTTAATGCAAAGGTAATGGATACCTGTAAGGGCCTTGATCTTGGAAAGGAATACACTTCCGGCAAAGAATGCTATCCCTGCCAGATCACTACAGGAGATATTCTGTATTTTTTGAAAAAAGAAAAGGAGGGGCTAGGGGAGGACTTTGATCCAGAAAATTACGTATATTTTATGCCCGAAACCGACGGACCATGCCGTTTCGGCATGTACAACAAATACCAACGAATTGTCCTGGATTCTTTT
>JAUXDR010000207.1 GCA_030618205.1 Deltaproteobacteria bacterium
AAGGCAAGCGGCCACATACCGGCATTTATCAGGGCAACGACCCCTGAGGCGATAGTGTCCGGCTCGCCCTTGCCCAAAATAGTAACGGTCATTATCGGATACACATTAGCAGGAATATATAGGATAATAGAGGTGATAAGAAAGGCCCAGGTCCGGGCAATGGAATCCTGTTTCCGCAAGTGCATGGTTGCCCCGCATCGCGGACAAACCGCCACAGAACCTTGAGGCGTGGTCCCGGCAGAGCACAGCTTGTTACAGACATGGCAATTGAGCAGGTGTGCCTCACGAGCGGTTCTTGGCGACTTCATTTAAGTGCCTCCAGCTCGTTCCAGACAAATTGACTGTCCAGAGCTGCTGATGAAAACACAGTGATCAACAGCAAGCCGATAAAGGAGTAAAACCCAAGGCCCAGATAGACATCGGCAAATGCACCGAGTTTGGTAAGGGCGACCAGTATTCCCAGCATGTAAACTTCCAGCATCCCCCATTCATCTATGAAATGATATACCCTAAACACATTTGCAACCCCGGCAAATTTTAGCCTTAATTTCGCCGACGCAAGGACATAAAAAAGGGTCGTAAGTTTAAGTAAAGGAACAAGAATGCTCGCGCAGAATACCAGTACAGCCAGATCCCACAATCCTTGCCGGAAGAGTTCGATCACACCGGAGAGCATGATGTTCTCACGGACATTACCCATGGTTTTTAGAATAAATATTGGGGAAACATTCGCAGGAATATAGAGGATCAGGCCGGTCAGAACCAGTGCAAGGGAACGTTCAACAGTGTCTTTTTTGGGCTGATACAAGACCGCCCCGCACCGGGGGCATTTGGCGCACTGGCCAGGCCTAATGGCTTCTAACGGAAAAAGGCCGTCACAGTCATGACAGGCAATCATCGAGTCTGTGGTTTTGTCTTGCATGGCCCTGTTCAAAACAGCTTTGGTTTTGACTTTTTTTTTGAACAACTAATATGGACGATATCGTAAAGTATGTAACTTCTCAATAACACAAGAATCCATTAACAGGAAGTAGCCAAATTGGGAGAGCGGCCACATTTTCAGGTAATTTAAAATATCTGCCGGTCGGACGATACGGTTGAAACCATGCGGTACTGATGAAGTCGATGGATTAAAGCGGCCTGGAAGGTCTTGTACCAAGCTGTTTTTTGGGGTAGGTAGCGTATGGTCAGTATACTAACATCGCATTAGAAAAGGAGGAAAGAGATGCAGAACTACCTTATGAGATTGATGAAAATAGTGCGGCTGGAACAGGAGCCACATAACCGGGCGACCAGAACAGTACCCAAGATGTGGTGTCTGGTTACCGCTTCCTTTTTCGTTTTTGTCCTTGCAGGCAGCAGTCTGGTCCAAGCGGATGATTTTATGATCTATCCTGCTAAGGGTCAGAGCCAAAAACAGATGGAACAGGACAAGTTTGAGTGTTACACCTGGGCAAAGCAGCAGACCGGATTCGACCCCATGGCGGTACCAAGGGCGAGTGCGCCACCGCCTTCCCAAGAGGCCAAAAAAGGAGGAGTGGTAGGAGGAGCTGGCAAGGGTGCACTAGTGGGAGTCGCGGCAGGCGCCATTGCCGGGGATGCGGGCAAGGGAGCGGCCATTGGTGCGGCGTCCGGCGGTCTGATAGGTGGCATGAGGAGGAGGGATCAGGGCAGGAACGAACAGCAAGCACAAGACCAATGGGCCAAAGAGCAGTCGGCTGAGTACACTCAGAAGCGCAATACCTACAACCGGGCCTACGGGGCATGTCTCGAAGGTAAAGGCTACACGGTGAAGTAACTTAACCGGATGATTGGAGTAATGGATAGAAAATCGAAAGGAACTTTGCATTAAAAAAATCATAGCCCTACTGGCTGTCGCGGCCTGGTTTCTGTTCATAGAAACAGTTTTTGCGGCCCAGCCGGACTATCTTACCCAGGAAAGGCCGGTTCCAGGTTCGGTCAAAGACCTGCGCGAGCCATTATCAGAGGCCTTTTTTGAAGAAGAAGAAATTCCCTCATTCTTTCCTCGACTGAAACAGAAACTCGAATCCATGCCATCTTTCTGGCGAAACAGCAGTCTTGCTCTGAATGTTCGCTCATACTATTATTACAAAGACACCACCAATACTCGTGATAATGAGGCCTGGACCTTGGGCGGATCTCTGGATTACGAGTCCGGATGGTGGAAGGACCGGTTGAAAATAGGCGCCGCAGTTTACACATCTCAAAAGCTTTACGGTCCCCAGGACAAGGATGGCACTCTCCTGCTCAAGCCCGGGCAAGAGAGCTTCACGGTCCTTGGCCAGGCCTATCTCGAAGGCCGCATCGCTGAAGGCATCAATCTTCATCTCTTTCGACAGACTTTAAATCTGCCTTATGTTAATAAACAAGACAGCCGCATGGTCCCCAGTACTTTTGAGGCCTATTCTCTTGATGTCCGTTCGATTCATAATACGAATTTTATCCTTTCTCACGTAACCAAAATGAAGACTCGGAACTCCTCAAAATTCCGTTATATATCGGAAGTCGCCGGCTTTTCCGGCACTGACAGGGGCCTCAGTCTGGCCGGTGCCCGCCATTCGATCTCAAAAGATATCAATATCGGTGCAATAACTCTCTACGCCTGGGATTTGTGGAACACTGTCTATGCCGAGGGTAATAGTGTTTGGGAACTGTCAGACCAGGTAGCAATTCGTTTATCAGGTCAGTTCACCGCTCAGCAAAGCGTTGGGGAAGAACTGGACGGCGACTTCAGTACCCACGTATTTGGCGGTAAGGCTGCGTTGAGCTACCGGGGCGTTATTTTGAATTTTGCCTTTAGCTCTACTGGCAATGACAGCGACATTCGCAGTCCCTT
>JAUXDR010000249.1 GCA_030618205.1 Deltaproteobacteria bacterium
CCATCTATTACGCTATCGCAGCTTAGAGTTTTGCTCAAACTACTGTTACCAATGAAAAAACACACCTTGGACACGTTGATTGAACAGGTTGTTTGGATCCAGAACCGAAACCATCGTGCCTATCTCTCGCATAGGCGAAGACGACTATTAAACTTGTCAAAGAGTACTAAATAACGTTGTAGGGTTAAGAAGGGATTGAGAGTTCTCCTGAAGATCGAGGGCGATCTCTCTCTGGGATTTTTTCCCGGCAAGTCCGCCGGTAAAAAGATGTCCATGCGTTGACTAAATCCATGTCAGCGACGTTCCCAGCGATAGGTGTTGTGTGGTATGGTATGGCAAAAAAGAGGGAAATATAATTATTGTTTGAGTCTCTGATAGGAGGAATAACAGTGAAAACGACATATTTACCACTATACATTGTTATTGTATGTGTTATTTGCTTGTTATTCGTTGTTAATATTGCTCAGTGCAATCAAGGAGGCTCAATGGATACCTTCCAGGTTTTTGTGGTGGGAAAGGTAAAAAAGGATTCAGGAATTACGACCATAGAGATTTACAAGGAATATGCCGATGCCCTTTTGGGGTTGGATCAGTTTTCCCATGTAATAGTGCTGTATTGGTTTCATAAAAACGATACCCCTGAGAAAAGGAGTGTCTTACGTGTACATCCCAGACGCAATATGAGCAATCCTTTAACAGGTGTGTTTGCCTGCCATTCCCCTTGCAGGCCTAATCTTATTGGTCTGTCAGTTTGTAAAATTCTATCCATCAAAGGCAACGTCATCCGGATTGATTCAATCGATGCCTTCAATGATTCACCGGTGATAGACCTTAAATCATATATTCCTTCCATGGATACGGTACAAAATGCCTTTGTCCCGAAATGGGCAACCCGGCCTCGCCTCTCTCATCCGAAGGAGAAATTTCATCCATCAGAGATCGTCAAATAGTTGAGCAGTTGAACCGAAAATCCGGAATACGTAATAAATGAAAGTAAAAGGAGAGAGAATTGATCCATTGAAGCGCATTGCTTTGATCTCAACACCATGGTCTCTTTTTAGCCGTCCCTCTATTCAACTCGGAACGCTGAAGGCATATCTGGGCACGCAGTTTCCCGACTTGGAGGTGGCGGCCCACCACTTTTATTTAAAGGTAGCAGAGACCATTGGTTACAGGCTCTATCAGGTCATCTCTGAAAGGACATGGCTGGCGGAAACAGTATATGCCACCCTTCTATTCCCGGAGCGCCTTGAGCATATAAAAAAGGTCTTTTGCCGGGAGGCCTCCGGCAACCCCCTTGTCCGCAAGGCCGGTCTCGAAACCCTGGCCGCTCAGGTTAAGAAGGTATCAGATGCCTTTATTGACAGCACAGACTGGGGAGCCTTCGGCCTCGCTGGTTTTTCAGTATGTCTTTGTCAGCTCACATCCGCCCTCTATTTTATCAAGCGCATCAAGCAGAGGTTCCCGGATCTCTCCATTGTGATAGGCGGGTCTATGTTTGCAGGAGAATCAACCCGGAACCTGTTCCGGGTGTTTCCTGAAGTTGACTTTGTGGTCAATGGTGAGGGCGAGCTCCCGCTGAGCCGATTGGTTCGTCATCTCAGAGATTCCAAAAGCCATGAGGAGATACCCCCTATCCCGGGGATTGTCTCGCAGAAAGCCGCAAGTAATGACACCCCGGTTTCCTTCAGCCAAATGGAGACCCTGAGTAATCTCCCACATCCTGACTACGATGACTATTTTAATCTGCTCAAGACATTCAGCCCGCACAAGACCTTTTTCCCAACCCTGTCAGCCGAGATATCCCGGGGATGCTGGTGGCGTCGGCCACAAGGTGCTGCGAAATATTCAGGGTGTGCCTTTTGCAACCTGAATCTACAGTGGAGCGGTTACAGGTCAAAGAGCCCATTACAGGTGGTCTCTGAGATCGACAACCTTACCACAAAGCATAAGACACTCTCTGTGGCTTTTATGGATAACCTGCTTCCGATGAAGGAGTCAGGAGAGATTTTTACCGGGCTTGGCAGGCTGAGCAAGGACTTTCGCCTGTTTGCCGAGATACGGGCCACAACCCCCAGGCATATTTTGGAGGCAATGCAGGTCGCAGGGACGCACGAGGTCCAGATCGGTATTGAGGCCCTTAGCACAAGTTTGCTTAAGAAGCTCAACAAGGGGACCACGGCCATCCAGAACCTGGAGATCATGAAACACTGCGAAGAACTCGGCATAGTAAATGTCTCAAATCTGATATTACATTTTCCAGGCAGTGATCTTCCGGATGTGGAGGAAACCTTGCG
>JAUXDR010000007.1 GCA_030618205.1 Deltaproteobacteria bacterium
TTACAGGTTACATGCAGGCCGGTTCCTTGCCGGCCTGCATATCCATTTAGTTTTCAACGCCCTTCATACGTTTAGGAAGATGCAGAGTAAAGGTAGAACCCTTGCCCTGTTCAGAATCTACCGTAATATCACCATGCCATTCATGAACGAGCCTATGGACTATTGCCAGGCCTAATCCTGTTCCATCCGGCCGGGTGGAGAAGAAAGGATTGAACACCCTTGAAAGATCCTCAGGCCTTATGCCGGTTCCGTTGTCTGAGATTTTAAGAACTAAATAATCTTCCCCTTTTGTCGTTCCCTTGATTGATATTCTTCCGTCTTCATGAGGCAGGGCCTGATAGGCATTCAGCAAGAGGTTCAAAAGGACCTGTTTGAATTGAGATGGGTCCACCTCAAATTGTAGATTAGCCGGGACGTCTGTTTTGACATCGGCTTGGGGGAGTTTTTTTCTTTGTTTCATCAGGGAAAGAATAGACTCAATTTCTTCCAGTAAAGATATGTTTTGAATCTTTTTTTCCTCTGGTTTGGCATAGAGAAGAAAAGACTTTGTAATATTATTCAGACGGTCGCTCTCTCTACTAATAATCTGTAGTAGCCTTTTTTCTTCAGGCTGCAACGGTGCTGATTCTTCCAGAAACTGAGCTGCTCCAGACAGGGATGCCAAGGGATTTCTTATCTCATGGGCAAGTCCTGCGGCCATCTCACCAAGGGCGGCAAGACGGTCCATGCGCTGAAGGCGTTCTTCCCTTGCCTTTCTCTCTGTAATGTCTTGAAAAATTATTCCGTATCCAAGGTGATGTTCCTGGTGGCCTTTTAACAAAAAAGTGGATGTCCCGAGGAATCCGGGTAAGCCGTGGGGATTTGTATGGCTCACTTCCTGCCGTTTACTTTCTCCGCCGCTCCTGAAATTCTCCAGTAGCTGTGTCCCGGTTGGCCAGAGTTCTTGTAAGGGCTGCCCGTATCCGTTAATGATTTTCTGTCCGAGGATCTTAATAGCCGTCTGATTAAAGAAAGTTATATTCCCTTTTTCATCTACTGTGATCAGACCTGACTGGATGCTGTCTGCAAGATGGCGATGGATTTCCTCCATACGGCGCAGATCCACCTTGGTATCTGACAGCTTTTTTTCTGTGTAATGAAGACGTTTTGCAAGGACAATTCCTAAAGATGCAATGATGTTAAAGGACGCTATGTGGATAAAGAATGTGTATAAAGCATCATCTAATTTGTCTTCCGGTATTTCACAAAGCCAGAAAAGGGCAGCGTAGCCGACGATACACAGGAAGGTTGATGCAGCGCCTTCCTTTTGACTGCCAAGAATACATGCGGTGAGGATGGCAATAGGATATAAGAAGACAAGAGGGCTTTCAGGCCCACCGGTCCAAAATACGGCAAGATTCACCAGTATGACGTCAAGAACCGTCTGGATATAGAGGAGCCATTTATTCAGCCCCCTCTTTTTGTACCATATGATATAAACAGCAGTGAGAAAAAATGCCCCTCCCAGGATCAGGGACAACTGGGTCACTTTTCCAAAAGCATCGGCAAAATATCCGGGTAGGAAATAGGTGCTGCAGAGCAGCAGAACCAGGATAGTTAGGCGGCCTGCAGTTATACAGTAAAACAATCGGCCACTTGAGTTCTTAGAGGGCATACTTTGATAGACGATATCTAAAGGACCTGAAGTTAAGGCCAAGGATGCCGGCAGCTTCGGTCTTTACCCCGTTTGTCTTCTCAAGCGCCTTTTTTAGAAGAGTTTTTTCTATATGGCTGAGGAACTGCTCAAGGTCTAAACCTTCAGGCCCCAGGTACGGTTCGTAAGAAAAGGGGCTGGATTCGGCGGTTTTTTGCTGCTTGAACTCAGCCAGAGACAGGCTTTCAGGAAGCAGGAGATTTGAGGTGGCAAGGGCCACACTCCTTTCGATGATATTTTCCAGTTCTCTCACGTTTCCTGGGAACGAGTATTTCTGTAATGCATCCAAGGCAAAGCTGGATATGCCCTGTACGGCCTTATTTTGTTCTTTGGAATACTTGTCCAGGAAGTACTGGACCAGGAGGGGAATGTCTTCAGGACGGTCTCTTAATGGTGGCATACGAATTTGGATTACGTTCAGTCTGTAATACAGGTCTTCCCTGAATCGCCCGGTTATTACTTCCTTTTCCAGGTCACGGTTAGTGGCTGCCAATATCCTCACATCTACCTTCCTTTCTTTGGTGTCGCCAAGAGATGTAAAGGACTTCTGTTGCACGACTCTCAACAGTTTGACCTGGAGGGTCATGGGCAGTTCTCCGATTTCATCAAGAAAGATAGTGCCTTGACTGGCTATGGCAAAGAGACCTTGTTTTTCACGATCAGCACCGGTAAAGGCCCCTCTTTTGTGGCCAAAAAGCTCGCTTTCAAGGAGATTCTCCGGGATGCCTCCGCAATTAATAACTACAAAGGGCTTGTCCTTGCGGACTCCAAGGTTATGAATGGCTCGTGCAGCAAGCTCTTTCCCTGTGCCACTTTCACCGGATATGAGTACACTGGAAGGACTGGATGCTATCCTGGGTATTAGCTGGAATATTTTTAGCATAACAGGGCTTTTGGTCAACATATTGTCAAGCTTATAGATCTTGTTAGCAGTATCTCTGATCAAGGACTGGGCCTTTGGTCTCGTTTCAAGGGCTTTTCCCACAACCTCCCTGATTTCCTCTATCCGAAACGGCTTGGTAAGGTAATCCCAGGCCCCCTCTTTCATTGCCGCCATTGCGGTATCCAAGGAGGCAAAGGCAGTAATCAGTATTACAGGGACATCTGTGTGCTTAGTCTTGATTTCTTTCAGTAAAGTCATCCCATCTATACCAGGCATCCTCACGTCACTTATGACCAGGGATACATTTTCGCTATCCAAGAGCCGAAGGGCCTTTTCCCCACTGGGCGCGGAGCATACGCCGTAGCCTTCCTTGGCAAGGAGTATCTCCAGAAATTCCCTGAGGCTTTGGTCGTCATCAACTATCAGGATTTTGGGTCCGGCAGCACTTGGGCTATCCGTTGCCTCTGTGAAAAGATTTTCAGGATGTGGAAAGCTCATATAAACACCTCCGGCGTGACCATTCACATACCTTGGCCGCCTGCTGGATAGGGGTGAACAATTGCCCTTCGCGGTACTTATCGACAGAATTGAGAAAGATGTTGAATGTGATGCTCTTGTAAAAAGTCAAAATCGAGTCACTCCCGCAAAAGCGGGAGTCCGTAATAACTTGAAACAACTGGATTCCTGCTTTCGCAGGAATGACAATTAAGAGACATATTGGACTTTTTACAAAGACATCAAGTGTGATCAGGCTGGATTTGGGGAAGAAGCAGTCCTGTGGGATCAAATACCGGGCGGCCGTCAACAAAAGTGAGAATGGCTTTACCTTGAAGCTCTTTTCCTAGAAATGGGCTGTTGTAACTCAAGGAGTGAAGAGATTCCCGGGTTAAGGTAAAAACTGCCTCCGGATCTATGATACATATATCTGCAGAATTTCCATCCTTCAGACTTCCTTCCGGCACACCCAGAATCTTGGAGGGAGAAATGGACATACATCTGACCATTTGAGACGCTGAAATATAGTCGTCTCTTACGAGGTTCAGCGAGAGAGGAATGGCGGTTTCAAGGCCTATGATCCCGTTTGCAGCCATTTGAAACTCGCATTCCTTTTCAAGTACGCTGTGGGGGGCGTGGTCCGTGGCGATAGCATCTATAGTGCCGTCTTTCAGGCTCTCAATAACTGCCAGGCGGTCTTCCTCGGTGCGGAGGGGCGGATACATCTTGGCAAGTGTGTTGTACCCAAATACTACTTCTTCTGTGAGACTGAAGTAATGTGGAGCAGTCTCTGCAGTAACCCGTATACCCCTGCTCTTGGCCCGGCGGACGATTTCAACCGAACCTTTTGTGCTCACGTGGGCAATATGGAGACGGCCCCCGGTCAACTCAGCCAGGGCCACATCCCTGAATACGGCAATTTCTTCAGCAGCTGCAGGAATCCCCTTAAGACCAAGAATAGTAGATACCCGGCCCTCATTCATCACACCTCCCCTGGAAAGGTCAAGCTCTTCGGAGTGGGATATGATAAGTGCATCAAAGTTCCGGGCATATTCAAGGGCCTGGCGCATCACTGCCGCATTTTTCACAGGCAGGCCATCATCTGAGAAGGCTATTGCACCGGCATTGAGGAGGTCTCCGAATTCTGTCAACTGCTCCCCTTTTTGCCCCAATGTGATGGCTGCGATCGGATAGACCCTTGCCCTGGCGGAACTTTGGGCCTTTTCCAGTATGAATCTGGTGATGCCTGCAGAATCATTGGCCGGTTGGGTATTAGGCATGCACGCCACTGCTGTAAAACCACCGGCAACAGCGGCAGCCGTGCCGGATTCAATAGTCTCCTTATATTCCTCCCCTGGCTCCCGCAGATGAACATGCATATCCAACAACCCCGGCACAAGCCATTTCCCCTTCAGGTCAAGGACCCTGGCATCTTGCGGAACGTCAAGGGATTCCCCTACAGCAGCTATGATTCCATCTCTTACCAGAAGGTCACCGGTAAAATCCCTGTTTTGGGATGGATCTATTATTCGTGCATTTGTAAATAGATAGGCGTTCATACGTTCAGAGTTCACCGTTCAGGGTTACCTTTCTGTAGGGGTTTAAAGGTTCATGTTAAAAGACGAACGTCGAACATCGAACATCCAACGTAGAATAAATTTAAGGCAGATGCGCATTTTGTGAATGAATTTTCCCCCCGGGTCGTACTTCTGTTTCTTCATTTTTTCCTATTCGATGTTCGATGTTGGACGTTCGATGTTCGATGTTCATTTTTTTCCGTTCGATCTTTCTTCCGTTGACCTTTCGAGTTAACTCTTAACCTTCGAACCCTGAACCCTGAGCTTTCAGCTTTGAGCCTTCAGCCTTCAAGCTTTTGTAAGAAGCAGAGATAACAGGGCCATTCTTATCGCCACTCCATTTGTCACCTGATCCAGGATTACGGAGTATGGCCCATCTGCCACCTCCGGTGCCATTTCTACTCCACGATTGATAGGTCCGGGGTGCATGATCAAGGCCCCTGATTTGGCCAACTTGACCTTGTCAGGGCTGAGGCCGAAGAACATTGCATACTCTCTTGCAGAAGGAATAAGGCTCTGTCCCTGACGTTCCTTTTGAATCCTGAGGACTATTATTACATCCGCATCCTCTAAGGCCTCTTCCATCTTCAGGACCACTTTTGCCCCGAGGACTTCTGATTGACGTGAAGGAAGCATGGTGGCAGGCCCTGACACAACCACCTCGGCACCCATCTTTGTGAAGGCCAGTATATCTGAGTGTGCTACTCTGCTGTGAAGGATATCTCCCAGTATGGCAACTTTTAAATTATCAATATGCCCCAGGTGTTCTCTTACGGTAAAGATGTCTAGCAGGGCCTGGGAGGGATGCTCGTTTGTACCATCTCCAGCATTGATTACAGCCGAGTTTACGTATTTTGTTAGCAGGTGAGGAGTCCCTGAATGGGGATGACGCATGACTATGATATCAGGCTTCATTGCCTCGATGTTTCGTGCAGTATCAATAAGGGTTTCTCCTTTTACGACACTGCTGGCCTTGGCTGAAATTGACACCGTGTCTGCGCTCAATCGCTTGGCTGCCAGCTCGAATGAGAGGCGAGTCCGGGTGCTCGGTTCAAAGAAAAGATGAACTACGGTTTTGCCGCGGAGCGGTGGTACCTTCTTAATGGGTCTTTCAAGGATATCTTTGAGAGACTCGGCAGTATCCAGAATGAAAGTGATCTCGTCCGGTGAGAGGGTGGATATTCCTAGTATGTGTCGGGCAGTGAAGCGATTCATGCCAAAAAAAAGCCTCCTTTTCGAAAAAAAGGAGGCAATGTGCGGCGTGTATGCCAAAATATTTTGTCACGAACAAGCATTGCTTTCATAATGTTGGATGTAGCACAAAGGATACTCATGAGTCAAGTAAGTCTCGTTTAAGCTGAAAATAAAAATTAGATACTAAACCACAAATAAATATTTGGCTTGCTATTATTTATAAAGGTGCTTAGTGTGTGTCATCAAGTAAGTCCCGCTGTAAATTGGCGGGAGGGTTTCTTTCTGTGGGGATTATCCGTTTGTTAAACGCTATCATCCTTCAGTTTGCAACGTTGAAATTTTTCGAAAGGAGGATGATATTATGACAAATGGAACTGTTAAGTGGTTTAATGACGGCAAAGGTTTTGGATTCATAGAACAGGACAACGGACCGGATGTATTTGTGCATCATAGCGCAATCAATGCGACCGGTTTTAAATCCCTCAGTGAAGGTGCGCGCGTGACCTTTGACATTGAGCAAGGGCCAAAAGGTCCGGCTGCTGCCAATGTGACCATTGCCTAACCTACTTTTTAAGGCAATTAAAGGCATCTCCTGTGAAATGGGGGGTGCCTTTTTTATTGATCGCTTGCATCAAACCACAATTATGCCGGCTGAGATTCTTTTCCCTGTAATCAGCGATCTTATCGATCCGGCAACCGACCAGGAAGGAAACGCCATGGCAAAATCTAATTACCAGTTCAAAAAACGTCAGAAAGAATTGGACAAGAAAAAAAAGAGAGAGGAAAAAAGGCAGCGCAAGCTGGAAAATAAGGCGGTTGAAACCGATGAAAGTGAAAAAGACCCGACCCCTTCAACGGAGGACCGGTAAGCATAGGGACCGACCAGCTGAAGTGTACCCCATTGTCAAGACAAAAAAACTTTGATCTCCATTCTCTAGCAAACGCCCTGGACTAAGTGGACTTTTTTCTATCACGTCGGCTAAGAGATTTGGCAACTGCAGAAGGTGATACACCAAGTTGACGGCCTGTCTCAGTAAGCGAAAGCCCATATTCTTCTACAAGCCTCTCAGCTAATTGTGACCTGACCATCGAAACATTATGCCGCCTGCTTCCTGATTTTAGTGCCTTGACGCTAACATTCTCCTTTTTACACACTTCCTTAACCAACACCACAGCCTGTTGCAAACGCTCCATGGCGGAGAACTGCTTTTTTCTCCTTTTATCTGATTGTTGGATAAGCTGTTCTACAAATTCACCTTTGCCCAAAATCCGCTCGTCTGACTTTTCACGCACTCCAAGCCGACGCATCGCCTTGACCGCTGACCAGCCCCCATAGGATCTTATCAGACCGCCTCCAACCAAATCAGAACGATGACCCTGATCAATACCGTCTTTCACAAACCGGCGATATGTTTTTTTTGCCTCACTTTCCTTCTTCCCAAACCATTTAAGTACATAATTCCGATCCTGCCAGTCGCCTTTTATTCTGCCCATCAACACCGAATGACCACACCAGCGATATCGGTCCAACTTGGCAAGAGATTCCACCAGCTTCGCTCGCAATGGATTCAGATGAATATATCTGACCAGTTCCTTGAAATATGGACCTTCCTCACATGCGATAGATTTGTAACGATCCTGAAATAGATGTCCATGCCTGTGGTGACGGCGGTTATAGGAAACAGCATAGCCGGATAAAAGCCGTCGCATATACCTGGATAAACCAGATGGGCCGCTACGCAAAAGTATGTGCGCATGGTTGCTCATCAGCGCCCAGGCATAAACAACCGTTCCGGTTTCCGAAGCGATCGTTCCCATGCGAGAGACAAAATTTTGCCTGTCTTGATCATCAGTTACGATCTTTCTTCGTTCAATGCCCCTGACAATGACATGATGTAGGGTTCCTGGTATATCCAGCCTGGGTTGTCTTGGCATGACTTACCTCTTTCGTGTATGACTTCTGTCATCCATAACAGAATATGTCTAATTAGTAAAGGACGTCCCTCTCATCCGTCCATCCTTTTTTGTTCTCTTTATTCTTTTTTGCTAATGCACATTCAGTGAAAAAGGGGGAGAGCGTCTCTATATTCAAGTCGCATATCTCATCACTGACGACAAGGTCAAGGAGAGAGAATTCGGCAAGTTACTGGCCATCCCTGATAATTTCCCTAAAATTGTCATATCAATGGACGAGGTGGCAGGCGGCAGCTATCAGGGCATCCAGCATTTGCACATCGAAGATTTCCTCATATCTATCACTGGAACCACGGAGTAAAGGCTATAATAACGAAATCCCTGTGATGGATGTTATAAACTCAATAAAATCAAATGGTTACATTATAAATTCAGTTTATACTATACCACAATAGCTTAGATTTCTATCCGTTTTTCTTGCCTGAGATTATTCTTCTTGTCAATCCATTTGTATTACATAAAGCCTTGCTACTCAATTATTATCGCATTGGGGCATGGCAAGAGCGAAACGGCATTACATACTGTGTGTGAGAATGCTGCTCTCTTCACCGATTTTTTCAGCCAGACCTCCTGCCAGTATCTTACGGTCTTCCACATCGAACAATTCATACTTGATGGATGAACTCCCTGTGTTGATGACGAGTATTTTCATAACAACCCTTTTTCTGATTGCGCCTGGATTGCTGTAATCGCAACAGTGTTCACTATATCCGGGACTGTGCATCCACGGCTCAGATCATTCACAGGATGTTTTAGCCCCTGAAGAATAGGACCGATAGCTACTGCTCCTGCTGACCTTTGAACTGCCTTGTATGTGTTATTGCCTGTATTCAGATCAGGAAAGATAAACGTGGTGGCCTTTCCTGCAACATCGCTCTCAGGCAACTTGGTCTTGGCAACCGAGGAATCAACGGCGGCGTCATACTGAATAGGTCCTTCGATTTTCAGGCCTGGGAAGGATTCCTGGGCCTTTTCTTTTGCAATCCTGGTTGCTTCACGGACCTTATCCACATCCGTTCCCTTGCCTGACTCTCCGGTAGAGTATGAAAGCATGGCAACAACCGGATCAATGCCAAAGGTCTTTGCGGTTTGTGCGGAGCTGAGGGCAATCTCAGCCAGTTGGTCGGCATCTGGATCGGGATTAATTGCACAGTCCCCATAGACAAGCACCCTGTCCTCCAGGCACATCAGGAATACGCTCGAAACAATGGAAAAGTCTGGCTTTGTCTTGATGATTTGAAGTGCGGGGCGGATCGTTGCCGCAGTACTGTGGACCGCGCCGGAGACCATTGCATCGGCATGCCCCTTATAGACCATCATGGTTGCGAAATAGTTTACATCCTTCATAATATCACGTGCGTATTCCTCTGGAATCCCCTTGTGTTTCCTTAAATCAAAATAGGTCTTCACATACTCATCAAATAACCCGGATTTCAGAGGATTGATGATATTTGCGAGGTTCATCCTCAGCCCCAGTTGCGCGATCTTCCCACGGATCAGATCTTCATTGCCGAGAAGAGTGATATCCACCACTTCCCTATAAAGCAGTGTCTCGGCAGCCCGCAAGATTCTCTCGTCCTCGCCCTCTGGTAAGACCACGTGTTGCTTGTTTGCCCTGGCCCTTTGCAGCAACTCATATTCGAACATCTTCGGGGTGATGATGGTGGTGTGAGTTGTAACGACCTTTTCCTCCAACTGCTTTGTATCCACGCTTTTTTCAAAGACCGCCAGGGCCTGCGTTATCTTCCGGTCATCATCCGGTGAAATTGTGGCGTGGATCTTGTTGACATTTGTTGCTGTTGGGAAGGTGTTCTCTTTGACGCTGAGAATGGGCACCATCAGGGGAAATCCTTTGATGAAATCCCATATTGGCTTTTCCGGTTTCAAGCCACCGGTCAATACGATCCCGGAGATGTTTTGCTCGGACGCGGACGAAACAGCAGCCAGGCAGGCCACGATTACGTCCGCCCTGTCTCCGGGAGTAATAATCAGTGAACCATATTCTATCCTTGTCAAAAAGTTATGCAGTTGCATCGCCGCAATCGTAAAGTTGTGCACGTGCCGGTTCAACTGTTCTTCCCCGTATAACACCTCCGCGCCTAAAAGCTTCGCAATCTCGCCCACTGCGGGGTTCCCAAGAGACGGTTCATCCGGCATGGCGTAAAACAACTGTTCTCCGGTCAAGTCCTTTTCTTTCAGGAGCTTGATAATTGCCTCTCCATCCTTTGGCTCCGTGCGGTTAATAATTGTGGCAATTGTGTGGCATTTTTTTCCACTCAGGGATTTAAGAGCCATTTCGACGGATCGGACTATATCATCCGTGCTCTTCAGGTGTGCGTTGGTCACCAATAAGACCGGGCATGACAGGTTTTTACTGATTTCTGCATTGATATCGAACTCAAATGCAGCCGCAGAACTCAAAAAGTCGGTGCCTTCGCATAACACAAAATCGCAACTATCACTTAATTGGTTATACTTATTGATTATTCCCTCAATCAATTCAGTTTGCCTGCCTAGTGAAACAAGATTGTCGGCCTCTGTTCCGGTAAATCCATACATTTTATCGTACGGAATCCCCAGGTCAAAATATGAGGAGATAAGATTGATGTCATGATCCTGATCTTTGGTGTCCGAAATAATCGGGCGGAAAAAGCCAACCCTGTCAATTTTCCTGAGCAGCATCTCCATTACGCCCAGGATAATGGCTGATTTTCCGCTCCTTGCTTCAGTGGCCACGACATAAAGGTTATTTGACATGGTAGCCTCCTACTTACCGGGTAGTTATTCAACATCGAACCAGATTAAAGACGAACGTCGAACATCGAACGTCCAACGTCGAATAAAAAACAAACATCCAATACCGAACATTCAACAGCTATTTATGGTTCTCTGTGATCGCCAAAAAACATATGCAGGACTTCATCCCTTCCTATCACTCGAACAAGCTCGCGGAAAGCTGAATAGAAAAAGAAAAGAACTAAAAGCCAAATCTGAATCGCCCAGAATCGGGGCCATACAACCTCTCCCCATAAATGCTGATTCGCGGCAAGCACGCTTCCGTACTCTGTAAGGAACGGAAACAAATGTTCAACATATCGAAATAAAAATACCGCAAGGATATATATGAAGGTTTTCCACACTGCGTTATAGATCAATGGTTTATCCGGAAATTTGTTAATGAACGGCAGCTTGTCAGTGATCAACACAACCTTTCCCATGACCAACGCCGCTATCGAAGCCCCCACAAAACTGGAGAACTCAATACCATGCACCTTGAGCATAAGTCCATTTGTCAACATAATGACGTTAAACGAAACAAGAAAGAATATCGTCGGAGGCAGCACATGGAAGAACTCGCGTTTTAATCTCGTAAAGATCTTCATAATTTTGGACCTGTGTGGTTAAGAAACTACTCAAAATTAATCACGAAAACACGAAACAAGACATAAAAAAAGCAGTTCATCAGTCAATCCAGAGGCTTCCCCTTCATGTTTTCAATCTTTCGTGCTTTCGTGATAATTCTTTTCTTTTTCATATGTTGCGCAATCTGACGTGTAACCGTACAGGTCGGATTTTTTCAGCCATGCCTCCTGCCAGTATCTTACGATATTCCACGTCGAACAATTCGTACTTGATAGATGAGCTCCCTGTGTTGATGAATGGCCGCGAAGGCTACCTCTTTTACAGGCCTTTTTCCGCCATATAGGCCGCCAGGTCTACCACCCGGCAGGAATAGCCCCATTCATTATCATACCATGTGACGACCTTGGCCATATTCTCCTTTAGTACCTGGGTAAATGCCATGTCCACAATCGATGAGTGGGGGTCCCCTTTAAAGTCCATGGATACCAACTGCTCATCCTCGCAAGCCATGATGCCGGCAAGTTCGTTTTCAGAGGCAATTCGAAGCGCAGCCCGCAATGATTCGGTGTCGGCAGGCTTCTTGAGCAGTGCTACAAAGTCGACTACCGAAACTGTCGGTGTGGGTACGCGAAGTGAGTATCCGTCAAAACAGCCTTCCAGTTCAGGGATGACAAGAGAAACAGCCTTGGCGGCGCCGGTTGTAGTGGGAATAATGTTCTGGGCAGCGGCCCTGGCCCGTCTCGGGTCTTTATGGGCAAGGTCCAAGAGGCGCTGATCACCAGTGTATGAATGCACAGTGGTCATCATGGCTTTTTCAATACCGAAAGTCCGATGAACGATCAGCGCCGGCGGTGCCAGGCAATTGGTCGTGCAGGACGCATTCGAGATAATATGGTGTTCTTCAGGCTGATAATTTTCATGGTTGATGCCCATGACTATGGTGATGTCTTCATCCTTTGCAGGGGCGCAGATGATAACCTTCTTGGCTCCGGCTTCCATATGGGCTGATGCCGTGGAAGCGGTCCTGAAAAGCCCGGTGCTTTCCACCACGATGTCTACTCCTTCATCATCCCATGGGATGGCGGCAGGGTCACGCAGGGAATAACTGTGGATGCGGCGGCCGTTTATAATGAGGCAATCCTCGCCGGTTTTGACCTCGCCTTGAAACCTGCCGTAGTTAGTGTCGTATTTAAAGAGGTTGGCGTTTGTTTCAACGTCGAAAAGGTCATTGACCGCCACAACCTCGAGGTTTTGAGCATGTCTTTCCAGAACGGCCTTTAAAACCTGCCGGCCTATTCTTCCGAACCCGTTGATTCCTATGCGAACCATAGGTCACCTCCTTTCTTAATTGTCGTCTATTCGGTACTCATGTTCGATAAGCAGATCATAATCCCTTTGCAGGGCCTGGTGAAGCCTTGCGTTTTCCAGTGCAATGGCGCTCAGGTTTGCCACCGCTTCCATAAACTTCATTTCATCTTTATCAAATTCCCTTTCTTCCGCCGAATAGACTCTCAGCACGCCAATGGCTTTATTTTCTACCATCAGCGGGACCACCAGGACCGATTTTATTCCCTCAGCCATGGCCTTTTCATTATACTGGAAATCTTTGTCTGTCTGCGCATTTTTGAGCCAGATTGTTTTTCCGCTAAGGGCATTTTTATCCAGACCGCTTTCCTCAACCAGGATAGGGCCTTTGCGGATATAACTATCCGATAGTCCGCAGTATGCTCCCATCAGCAGCTTTTTCTTTCGTGACTCGAGGACCCTCAGGGAGCAGGCCTTGACCTTCATGGCCTTTGCAACACAAGACACTATTTCCTCAAGTACCTGAGAAGTTTTCAATGAGGCATTGACAACCTTTGCCACCTCATAAAACGAAGTGAAATAATCACGTTTCTCTCCAGTCATAGTTCACCTCCATAAAATAAATTGTTAATAAATGACATGCTTTACCTTACCGCTTCTTTGGCCAGTGCCGTGATCTCATCCCAGCGTCCATTCTCAACAGCATCAGGGGGCACCAGCCAGGAGCCGCCAACGCACATAACATTGGGCAGGGCCAGGTAATCATCGCAGGTTTCCGGCCTGACCCCCCCGGTGGGGCAGAATCTGATGGCCGGGAACGGACCGGCAAAGGCCTTCAGGGTCTTTACCCCGCCGGCAGCTTCGGCCGGGAAAAATTTGAAGTGCGTATAGCCCTTATCGATCCCTGTCATCAGTTCCGAGATAGTTGAAACACCGGGAATAAGGGCGATTCCTCCCCTGTTTGCAGCCTCAAGCAGTTCCGGCGTCAATCCGGGACTTATGGCAAACACAGCCCCGGCCTCTTCTACGGCCTTCAATTCTTCGGCATTGATGACAGTGCCGGCGCCTACTATGGCCTCAGGCACACTTTCACTGATCAGCCTGATGGCCTCGATCGCCACAGGGGTCCTCAGGGTAATTTCGAGAACCCTGACACCCCCGGCCACTAGGGCGCGGGCAAGCGGAACAGCGTGTTCCAGCTTGTGAATTACCATTACAGGAACGACCGGCCCCTGGGCCATAATTTCCGCAGCATCGATTTTCCAGTTTCTCTTTTGTGGCATGATATCAAATTCTCCGCTTTA
>JAUXDR010000076.1 GCA_030618205.1 Deltaproteobacteria bacterium
CTTGCGGGGCATAACCCTTGGATTAAATTGAACTTCGCGTCTGGTAAATATGCTGCGAATTGTCGCCTCGTCCTCTCCATCCTTTATTAAATGCTCTATAAGAGGTTCCCAGACAGAGGTATTTACAGCTTTGGAGGCAGGACACGAAACAGGGCATATAAGAGAGGAAAGGACGAAAATAATAAGGGGAGCCAGAGGAGATCTAACCCAGCCAGCCATCGGGTTGTTTCCTGATTTTTCGTGTTTCAATCTGCAGGGTTTTAGGGGCTGAATTATTTTCAAGAAGTTGTCCCCATTCGCCTTGTTCTTCAATGTAGTCATCCAGCGCCTTGCCCGAGAGCCTGGACTTGGGCTTGAATTTCATATTGAAAGGATTTTTGAATACGCCGTTTTCCTTGATTCGATAGTCAAGATGCGGTCCAGTGGACAAACCACTTGACCCTACATAACCTATTATTTGTTTTTGCTCGACCCGGATTCCCTTTTTTATCCCTTTGGCAAACCTGGAAAGGTGCCCGTAATAAGTCTTGTAACCTCCAGGGTGTTTTAAGATAACGGTCCTGCCAAAACCTTTTTGCCAGCCCACAAAACTGACCCTGCCATCTGCCGCAGCCATTATGCGTGTACCTATGGGGGCGGCGAGATCCACGCCAAGGTGAGGGCGATAGACCTTGAGGATCGGGTGCAGACGTCTCTTGGAGAATTTGGATGTCACTCTGTAGACAGGAAGAGGAGATTTTAAAAAAGAAGTCCCGACCTCCTGGCCGGCGGAATCGTAGTATTTCCCCTTGGTTTGACCTTCGGGCTCGTAATAGTAGGCGTCAAAGCCCTTGTAATGGTTTTTATACCGTGCTGCCACTATTCTGCCATAACCCACAAAACGATCGTCCTTGAAATATTCCTCAACGATTACGTCAAACCGGTCGCCGTGCCTGGTTTCAGTATTAAAATCCAACCTGGATGCAAATATATCTGCAAAGGCCATGGTGAGCCTGCTGTTGGCCTCAATTTTTGAGAAGGCGGAAAACAGAGAACTGTCTATTATCCCAGATAGTTTTGTCAAACGGCATTCCAGCAAAACCGAGTCTCTGAATGCATGGAACTCACTTTTGCTATCCTCATTGAGCTCTAATGCATAGATTTCAAGCGGACCCCTTTCATAAGTACATCGAATGAGCCCTCCGCAATCGTCCAGTGAGACACAGAAAGAATCACCAGGCATGCATTTTCTGAAATCAACGACCTGTGAAAGTCCTTCAATGACTTGAGATTCCAGGGCCCTATCCACCTTGTTTCTTTCCAGTGCGTGGGAAAAGGTCTCGCCGGGCCTGATAGTACCCTTGACTATGACAGCCGGTTTTGTTTTCGTTGTGTAGCCGGCAAAGGCCTCAGTATCTTTGTTTCCGACCGGAACAGCCTGCTTTGACGTGAATGTATCCTGTACGGGCGAGGTTCCCCGGGATCTGTAATCGCTTATCTGGAAACCGACTAACAGGATACATAAAAACACGGAAAAAAGGATAATGTTACGAAAAAAATTATTGTTCACAAGTAACCGTTTATGAGTTCAGAGGTTCAGGGTTCAGAGGTTCAGGGTTAATCAAGATCTGTGGTCGGTCTTTATCACGTATTTGGCCGGAATACAACAGTATTGATTATTTTTACAGAAGTTTTATCCAGGCCTTCCTGTTCCTTGGGCCATCGAATTCACAAAAGAATATCTTCTGCCATGTCCCGAGACACAACTGCCTGTCCTCGAAAATCACCTGTATTCCTGATCCAACTAATGATGACTTGATGTGGGCAGGTGAGTTTCCTTCCAGGTGATGATAGTCATACTCCCATGGTACTATCTCATTCAGTACAGAAATTATGTCCCGTCGGACTGCCGGATCTGCGCCTTCATTAATGGTCAGACCTGCTGTGGTATGGGGCACATAGATAAAGGCAAGACCATCACTCACACCTGCTGAAGCTACGGTCTGCTGTATCTGTCCGGTAATGTCAATTAGTTCGGTTTTTGCCTTGCTTTTTATCGAAATGGATTCCATGGCTCAGACCTCCGGCTTTTTTAAACCGATGTAGTTGTGCTCGATAGTAGTTTGTTTTTGAAGGATCTTTTTTCAGGGCCTCTTCCTCTGTTGCTATGGCCTTTTCCACATATCCATTAATAAAGAAGCTCTCAGCAAGGGTGTCCAATATGTAGCCTGCGGGCTTCAGATTGGCGGCCATTGAGGCGAACATCAGTGCCTCTTTCGGTTTTTGAAACTCAGGGTCGTCCGCAGTAGCATAAATCCATGCGATGTTGTTCAAGATATCAGGATTTTCAGGTGCCAGATCAAGGGCCTGTTTATAAGCCTTTACAGCCTTGGCGTATTCTTTTTTTTGGGCAAAGATCTGACCCATAATGACATACAATTCCGGTCGTTGTTCTCCATTGCTCGTGAGTTGTTCAATGTATAGCTGGGTTAAATTGTTATTGGCCGAGTCTTCCCATGACTGTATGGGCATGAGGCTTGGTATAATTATAAGCAAGCTTGCAATGCCAATGAATAGTCCTTTATTAAGAAGCAGCTTTTTTTCATATTCGTCCCTTACTATCGGTCGCCGAGCAACTTCATCCAGGAAATTCACCCTCTCTGCAATACTGAAGTGATGCCAGTTGGGCTGGTTGCGAATATCTCCTGCCAGGATGGCGACCTTTTCCAGGGCGTTAATAAGATTCCATGGGTGCCCTTGTGATTCAAACACAGAGAGATCTGCTTGACGTTCAAAATTCCGCATGAAATAACCTATGAGAAAGCGAAAATACAGGACAATCAATATTCCCATTGGAAGTATTGTCAGGAAAGAAATAAAGGCACTGGGCCAGTGTTGGAGCTGTGTCAGTATCTCAAGAAATAGACGGTGGGATATCAGCCATGTCCCTATGGGATCTAAGAGACGATATACAATGACGGCGAAAGTTCCCAAGAAAAAAATATACCAAAGCAAGTGCCTGTGGCGCAGGTGAGCCACTTCATGAGAAAGGACTGCTTCAATTTCCTGGGGGAGAAGGTGTTTCACAAGGCAAGGGGTGAAGAGTATGTAACGAAATCCGGGGACAAGTCCCAGGACGGCAGCCGTGCAGGATCTGCCTCCACTCATGGGCCATATGAGGATTTCTTTGCAACTTACATTGGTGCGTTTGAGGAAATCTTCGATCAGGCTCCTTAGCTGTCCCTTGGGAAAAGGCACGCATCCCCACATCATGCGCACCATTGGCGGCATGAAGACCAATATTAATATTAGACAGAAGACAGAGGATATTAATTCTCCAATTGGCTTCTTGAGCAGTTCCTGAAATTCATTAGAGGGGATTGCTCCTAAAAGATCCCCTAATACGGTCAGTGTCAGATAAAGGACCAGGAAAGGGAGTATAAGTCGTACCCTGAATTCCAGGCTTTCAAGTAAAGGAGATTCGGAAAGGCCTTTTCTGTAAAGCACCCACCAGTATGAAGTCAAGAGAAGAATGAAATATAAGATATACAGGCCGATTCCTACGATTTCAATTAATGTCGGAAAGAAAGAGACACCTGGTAAGAATACAAGATAGGTCTTTATATCCAGCAGGTAAAAGTCAATTATCAAGGGGATCAAAGAGGCCCATTGAAGCCTATCAAGAACCAAGGATGGTGCCTTGGTGGCATATGACCGATTTAGGACCCAGACCACCAGGGCTGTCCAGCCTAAGGTTTTTACCAGCCACAGAAGGAATACGGTTCCATGGGATAAAGTTGGTTCCGGACCAGACGGCGCCCCGGCTACCAGAACCAGGGCCATCATTAAGGAAATGATTTGACTATAAGGCATATCAACTACAGAATAGCATCTCCTGGGCTAAGAGAAAAGAAGCGGCTCACCTGTTATCCTTTGTTCGGAAAAGGCCGATAATAACATTAGGAGGTTATTCAATGGACAGGATAATAGACTGGGCCGAATTTTTTGCAAAGCTGAAGACTGAAAACATTATCTCATACGTGTCAAGCTTTGATCTAATAGGTTTAGCCATCAATCCATACGTGATAGTGCCGGCCATTCTTGTGCTGTGTTTACTAATCTTTTTCAAGTTTGTCAGGACATTGGCAGTACTGGTGGGCATTGTCGCCATATGTTTTGCATTGAACTATTCACTTCCAAAAGAGAATCAGGAGGTGATTGTTGGGGATATTGCCGTTCTGGGAGTGACATGTTTTTCAGTTGCCGCTTGCTGGATATATGTTTTCTTTATAAGAGGTGATTAAAGGAATATGTTATTTGATTCAGAAAGCAGTTAAAGGTCCTTTGACAATTGGTTTCTAGCAGTCTGACTACTGGATATGTTGGTCCTGTCGGGGACCAGTTGATATCCATATATGAACGTCTCTTATCGGCTTTTGGGCCGCAGGATTGGTGGCCCGGCGACTCTCCCTTTGAGGTGTGCGCAGGTGCAATTCTTGCCCAGAATACGAATTGGGAAAACGTAAGAAGGGCTATTTCAAACCTGAAGAATAAGGATCTTCTGAGGCCCAGGGCCATTTATGAACTGTCAAGGGAGTCGCTTGCCCTGATTATCCGGCCGGCCGGTTATTACAACGTAAAGGCCGGGAGGCTCCAAAATTTTGTGGCCTTTCTGATAGATGAATTTGGGGGCAATCTGGACACTATGTTTTCAAAGGGTCTTGAGACATTAAGGCCGATACTTCTTGATATTAAAGGCATAGGCCCGGAAACCGCGGACAGTATCCTGCTTTATGCAGGAGAGCTTCCCAGTTTTGTAGTGGATGTCTATACGATAAGGGCACTTATGAGGCACGATTTCATAGACGGGAATGCCGATTATGAAGGGGTTCGCTCCCTGTTTATGGACCACCTTCCAGCCGATGTAAAACTCTATAACGAATATCATGCACTGTGGGTTATCCTTGGTAAGAGTTTCTGCAAAAAAACAAAACCAAGGTGTGAGGAATGCCCATTAAATGGAATATAGAGCCTCTTGGAAAACTCTTGGTTTTGTAAAAGGCCATGATGAATTAGTCTGTCGTGAGTCATGTCTTTCAGGTATGAGAGAATCATAAGCTGGCTTGAGGCCCGCAAGCCTGTTGCCGCTGTCAGGGTACACATCCTTTTGGCGACCCTTATGTGGACAATCGTGGGGCTTTTTTTGTTTGTGCGGGGAGCTTGTAACATGATGAGCTTACCGGGGGCTGTGAATCCCTGGTGGCTTATTGTTGCCACTTTTATTGGAGTGCTGAAAGGACGTTTGATTTTTGACAAGACCGCAATACGGGTAATTTCCCGGATACTAAGCAGGGAAGGAGACAGGTGCCTTGGAGGATTTCTCTCTCTTAAAAGCTGGGGGATGATACTGTTTATGGTCTTTCTGGGGATGTCTTTGAGGGTCAGCCCCTTGCCAGGAATCCTGGTGTGGGGAGTCTATGTGGCAGTGGGCGCGGGTCTTTTCTTTTCCAGTCGTTTGTTTTGGAAGAAATGGATCAGCCAAGGACGCTCAGCCTAATATTTCTTTGCTACAAACAATAATCCCTTGACCTGATTTCCTGACTCCTTTCTGATATCTGCTTTGGCCTCCTCTAATATATGTAACCCATGACGGTTTAGTACATTTTGAATATATGCCTGCGAGTGGGCATAGCGACCGCTGGGAAAGAGCCGGTGCCCCATGCTGTTGTCATCCAGTCTTTCTACTGAAAAGGCAATGATCCCGCCGTAATTGAGATAAGAAGATGCGGACCTGATTACAGGGTCCAGATTTCCGAAATATACAAAGACGTCAGAACTGTATATCAGGTCAAATTTTTGGGGAAATTTCCAGTCTTGAAGTATGTCAACGGCCTCAAGCCGGTCGTAGATTTTTTTCTCCGCGGCCTTTTCGAGCATCTT
>JAUXDR010000157.1 GCA_030618205.1 Deltaproteobacteria bacterium
GGCACTCCATAATGTTCTTTTAGGTGTCTTATCTGCTTCAGACATTCCTTAATTCCAAGCTCTCGATAGAGTAAGTAGGAATGATGATGTGTACAGAATGTACATCTTCCCCAGGGACATCCCCTTGAACTCAAGAAAGGTAGGACTACCTCAGGACCTATATACCTGTTCAGGTCAAAGTCGCTAAAATCCGGCTCAGGTATCTGGTCGAGGTCGTGAATGACATGGGATGGATTTGTTCTGACCTCCTGATCTTTCATATAGACAAGATTGGGCACCTCGGCCAGGTCTTTCTCATCTTGAGCCATGCAAAGATCGAGCAAGGCCTTCTCCCCTTCCCCTGGAATAAGAAAATCAACATATTGCCCAAATTCCAACTGCCTTGTCCTGTCCTTAGCACTGAAGACCCAGGGCTCCTTGAAAAGCCTCTCCGGATAACGCATGACCCCGAGTTTGGCCCCGCCCAAAACAACTTTTATATCCTTTTTTTCTTTAATCAAAGAGGCCATTAGCAGGGCAAAAACAGTCTGGCTGTTGAAAAGGACCGAAAGGCCCACCATGTCCGGGCCATAATCCAGGACCGTATTGACGAGATCCTCGAAAAATATCTTCACCCTATCTGGCACTGAGAGTCCTATCAGATGCCTTTTTGCCATTTCGGACATGAACGCATTAAAGATGCCCTCAAAACTCAAGAAAATCGTCACAAAATGATGGTATAGCTTCAGGTCGAGTTTTTCCTGTGTGCCGTGCTTCAGAAAATCCACCGCCTGGCTGATTTTCTGAGCTGTGGTCTTTTCATCCCAGTCATAGAGGCGAATTTTAAAGTTCCCCTTACTCAGATCATCCAGGACTCTATCGTAGTAGAGCAGATTCAGATCAAAGGCCCTGACGTCTATATCCACCGAATTCCTCTTCAGATATGACGACAGAATGGCTGGCCCAAGAGGAGGGCTGGTGGGCCTCATACAGGGCAGGGAGACAATAGCCAGTTTCAGTTTGGCACCTCTTACATTAAAATATCATGGACTGATTAAATAAACCAGGCGCAAGGGTCGCAAAGAAAATTCTACAATTACATAATAGGCTACATTTGCATCCGGCGCGCTTTTACGGTAAATTCTGACTTACTACAACGGAATCATAGACTAATCAATGAAGTCTTTACACCTAATCCGGACAAGCCGGAACCAAAAAAGTTCGAGCTGTGCGGTTACACATCAGATTGTGCAACACACGAAAAAGAAAAGAATTATCACGAAAACACGAAATACCGAAAACACGAAAGGGATAGGACATAATAAATGTTCGGTAAACCTGTTCCATGTTCCGGCCATCGTTCGTCATTTTGTAGGGGCAGACCTGTGTGTCTGCCCAAACAAGGGCGAACACTGCCCAAACAAGGGCGAACACACAGGTTCGCCCCTACAACGGGTTTACCGAATATTTACATATTGTACTAATTGAATTTCAATCGAGGTTTACAGGGAAATTGGTTCATGGTTTTCGTTCAACTGCTATATAAGGTATTATTGTTTCGTGTTTTCGTGATTGTGTTTCAGAATTTTCTGCAAGAAAAAACGCGAAAATAATTACTAAGGTACTATGAGCTCACTCAGGCAATCTTACTACAATCTGTTTTCAAAGGTCTACGACCGTATTATTGAACTCCACTCCCATGACCTCCAGGGTCGTCTTCGTGGTGCTCTGGCCGACAGGACAGGGCTCAAGGCAGGGGACGTGGCACTGGACCTCTGTACAGGGACCGGATCTGTTCCGCCTTTCCTGGCTGAGAAGGTGGGCAGCGGTGGCCTGGTGATTGGGCTCGACTTCTCAAGTGGAATGCTCCAAAAGGCTGCTGTGAAGATGCGCAAGAGAGATACAAAAAACATAGTCCTAATACAGGCCGAGGCCCAGCACCTCCCTTTCAAGAACAGGACTATTTCTGCTGTAACCTGCTCCCACGCATTTTATGAACTAAAAGGGGATGTAAGAGAAAAGACCGTTATGGAGATCAAAAGGGTCTGCCGGACCGGGGGCAGGTTCTGCATGATGGAACATGAGGTCCCCAAGAAAAAGATTATTAAAATCCTTTTTTATATCAGGATGTTGGTGTCAGGGAATTTGGGATCTAGTGCCCTTCTCAGGCAGGAGGCAAGTTTTTTTAAGAGCCATTTCTCTGAGGTGAAAAGAGAGATTTTGCCAGGAGGAAACACAAAGGTCATTTCAGGAGTGATAAGGTGAGCCTGGCAATTCGTGAAAGGCTCAGGTCCAGTTTTCCGGTGTTAAGTATTCCATGGGACCAGGCTTTGTCTAAGGCGTCTAATGCCTCCCTCACCCTTTGGGCACTGTGGCAAATTAGCAGGAGGTCATGCCCGGCCAGAACCGCCTTTACTGCTGCTTCGCCCAAGGAGCCGTGACCGGTTATTCCCCCCATCTCAAGGTCGTCGGTCAGCAATAGACCTTGAAAGCCCATCTCACGGCGAAGGAGTTCATTTACTATGATCTTTGAAAAGGTAGCGGGCTCGTCCCGATCCAGTGAGGGAAATACCACGTGAGAGGTCATTACGGCCTTGACACCTGCCTTCACACTTTCGCGAAATGGGGTCATTTCATACATCAATGTCTCCTTTGATGCAGTGACCACCGGTCGCTGAAAATGGGGATCTTTTTCCACACGACCTATGCCGGGAAAGTGCTTGGCAGTGGCCCTTACTCCATTGGCCTGTAGTGTCCGGATATATTTTTCTCCAAGGATTGACACTTCCCGGGGATCATCTCCATAGGAACGCCCTTTCAGGACACCTTCCGTCCCGGTTGGAGCCAGATCAAGGACCGGGGCCAGATTGAGCCTTATTCCAAGAGAGTTAAGGATCTTTGCAGCAGTCTCTGCCTGGACATTTGCCTGGGTCTCTGAATTTTTGGATAAAACCACTTCCTCATTTGAAGGAATTTCTGGCCAAAAAGGAGGGCCAAGTCTCTGGACAGGTCCTCCTTCCTGGTCAACAGCTATCAGGGGCGAAGGAAGTCCGGCATCAGCACAGGCCTCATTAAGGTCATCGCAGAGTCTCTTTGTCTGGTCAGGACCTCCCTTTACGTTCCTTGTAAAGAGGATGAAGTTTCCTACTCCATGTTCTTTTATAAGTGAAAGGCTTTCCAAGTCCAAATCTGTACCCGGCATGCCTATCATGAGCAATTGGCCCAAAGGGATTTTTTTATTCCTCATCGTTTAGGTACCTATGGCCGATCAGTTAATTGAATCATAGCAGACTTTGGTTTATGGTTCCTTGTTTATATTTTACTGACTTATCTGCTTTCTCTAGCTGATATTTCGTGATTACACAATACAGAAATGACAACTACAGCGGCTATATTTCTTGGGATCCTTCAGGGCGTTACTGAGTTTTTGCCAGTGTCCAGCTCCGGCCATCTTGTTTTGGCGGAGTATTTTCTGGGTCTCAAGGATACCCCCATTGCATTTGATGTTACTCTTCATCTGGGCACCTTAATCTCTGTCTTTTTATATTTTTGGCGGGACTGGGTAGGCATGGCAAAATCTCTGGTCCCGGGAAAGACATCAAGAAAAGGAGACAAACGGCTTCTTTTTCTCGTCCTGATAGGCACTGT
>JAUXDR010000276.1 GCA_030618205.1 Deltaproteobacteria bacterium
TTCACTGATGCCCCTATCTTGGTGAGTTCCTGTGCCACTGCCTTCAGCCTGTCTGTCTCTTTTATTCTTAGGTGGGCTACATTCTTGATGACAGTTGTACCCTTAGCAAAGGCAGCAACTACTGCAAGGGTCGGGACTACATCAGGCCATCGTCCCATGTCCACTTCTATAGCCCTAAGCGTATCACGAGAAGGCCCCTGGACCGTAACTCCTCCTGGATCTTTTTTTACAGAACAACCCATGCTGACTAGAATGTCAGCAAAAGCCGCATCGCCCTGAAGGGCGTCTGGTGGTATGTTTTCCACTGTGATTTTACCCCCTGTGACTGCTGCGGCTGCCCAGAAATAGGAGGCACTCGATGCATCTCCCTCAATTTGATATTTTTTTGGCTTATAAGTCTTATGAGGCACAAGGAAAGAGTCTCCTTCATCCTGTACCTTTACTCCGTAAGCGGCCATAACGGCCAGGGTGAGATCTACATAAGGTCTGGATACCAGGGGGCCGTCCAGGGTGATCCTGGCCGGATTCCTGGCAATTGGAGCTACGAGCAAGAGAGAGGAAAGGTACTGACTGCTCTTCGAGGCAGAAAGCATGGTTTCTCCGCCTTCAAGTCCATGGGCTTTGATTTCTACTGGAGGGCAACCGGTGTTCTCAACACTCCTTGCCTCAGATCCCCAGGCCTTTAGTGCCTCAAGCAGGGGCCCTATGGGTCTTTCGGCCATTCGTTCGGTACCTGTGAGCCTGTAAGTGCCTTGACCGAGGGCTACAAGAGAGGTCAGAAAGCGTATCCCTGTACCATTGTTGCCAAGATAGAGGTCCTGGCTCACAGGCAAAATCCTTCCGCCTTGGCCCTCAACTGTCCAGTCAGTTCCTTTATCCTTTACGGAAATCCCCAAACAGGACAGGGCGTTTCTAAGAAACTTGGTATCTTCGCTGTCTAAGGGGCCTTTCAGCTCGCTCTTTCCTTCGGCTAAAGAGGCGACTACCAGAACACGCTGGGTGATGCTCTTCGATCCGGGCACCCTTATCTTGGCCATTATTTCGGACCCAGGTTGACGAATTTCCATAAACTTGTCTTTTGAAGAGAGAATCATATAACTACTCAGGTGGTTAGGCTATAGGTTGAAGGTCAAAGCATAAAGCTCAAAGCTCAAAGCATAAAGCTCAAAGAGCTATCTTAATCAACCCCTTTCAGCTTTCGGCTTCAGGCTTTCAGCTCTTATGCAACGCCGCAGATTGGGTTTTTTCAGCGGAATCAGTTCTATGTTTGCCCGGCCTCGATTCTGGCTCTTACCCAATTAAGAAGGCTGCCCGAGGCCAGTATCAGGCGGTCTCTTTCAGACAGCTCCAGGCGGGCCTGTATTGTTTTGTCCTTTTCGACTTCTACTGACACCGTGTCTGAGCCTGCCAGCAATGCAGTCCTTAGACCCGGGATATTAACAGTGTCTCCCTGCTCAATCCGATCATAGTCATCCGGATCTATAAAGGTAAGTGGCAGGATGCCGAAATTTATAAGATTTGCCTTGTGGATTCTGGCAAAGCTCTTTACTAGCTTGGCGCGTACACCAAGGTACCTTGGTGCCAGGGCCGCATGCTCCCTGGAGGAGCCCTGGCCGTAATTCTCCCCTCCGACTATGATCGCAATACCTGCCTCTTTGGCCCTTGAGAAAAACTCCGGATCAATAGCGGAAAAGACATACTCACTGATAGCAGGCACGTTGCTCCTGAGTGGTAATATCTTGCTCCCGGCAGGCATTATATGGTCCGTGGTTATGTTGTCTTCCACTTTGAGGGGTACCGTGGCCTTCAAGTCTTCCGACAGAGGCTCAAACTCCGGAAGAGGTTTTATGTTGGGGCCGCGCAGTACTGATACCTTGGAGCCGTCCTCAGGCGGAGGTATTATCCCATTGTCATTAATAAGATACGTCTCAGGAAGCG
>JAUXDR010000022.1 GCA_030618205.1 Deltaproteobacteria bacterium
GAAAGGCTCCTTGGAATGGGGGACATGCTCTTTCTGCCTCCAGGGTCTTCCGCCCTGGAACGCATCCACGGGGCCTATGTGTCTGAGAAAGAAATAGTCCGGGTCGCGGAGTTCCTTAAGGCCCAGGGTGAGCCCGATTATGATCAAACGGTGATTGAACCCATACCGGGAGAAGAGGATTCTGAAACCTCAGGTCCTGGCGGGGAGGAGGTTGACGATAAATATGACGAGGCCGTTGAGATCGTCACCCAGACCGGCCAGGCATCCATATCCATGCTCCAGCGCAGGCTGCGTGTGGGCTACAACCGGGCAGCCAGAATGATAGAACAGATGGAGCATGCCGGGGTGGTGAGCCCCACAGACAACATGGGACGCAGACACGTCCTTGTCCGCAAGTACGAATAATCTCATGCATGCCGAACTCATCATCAACGTCACCCACTGGGAAACAAGAGTCGCCTTATTGGAGAATGGCTCTGCTGTGGAATTCCACGTAGAGCGGGTAGCCGAGCGTGGATATGTGGGAAATATCTACAAAGGACGTGTTGTAAGGGTCCTTCCGGGGATGCAGGCTGCCTTTGTAAACATTGGGCTCGAACGTACGGCCTTTTTATATGTTACGGATGTCTACGATCACCTTTCCGAGTTTGAATTGATGCTTGGTAGGAGCGAGGACGAGGAAAATTATTTAGCACATTTTACTGCTGAGGAAGAACACTCCCTGCACTACACCCCGCCACCTTTCAGGATAGAGGACCTGCTTCACGAAGGTCAGGAAATCCTGGTCCAGGTAGCCAAGGATCCCTTGGGAAGCAAGGGCGCCAGGGTCACTTCCCACATCTCATTCCCGGGAAGACACCTGGTGCTCATGCCGACTATGAATCACATGGGGATCTCTCGAAGGATCGAAGACGAGTCTGAGCGTAAACGTCTAAAAGAGATAATAGATTCACTGCGTCCGAATGGTTTCGGAGTTATAGCTAGAACAGCAAGTGAAGGCGCTACTGTGGAAAACATCCAGGCCGAGATGGAATTCCTCCTTCACCTCTGGACAAATATCCAAAAAAGGGCTGAAAGCCTTCACTGCCCGAGTCTTGTCTATGAAGACTTGGATATCACCCTCAGGGTAGTAAGGGACCTGTTTACGTGTGATGTACAACGGCTGGTGGTTGACTCAAGGCCAGCCTATGAGCGTATTCTGGCCTTTATTGAGACCTTTGCCCTTCACCTTCGGCCCAGCGTTGAACTCTACGAGCAGTCAATGCCTATCTTTGATGCCTTTGGCATTGAAGTGGAGTTGTCAAAGGCCCTTCGTAAAAAGGTGTGGCTGAAATCCGGCGGATACATACTCATAGAGACCACTGAGGCACTCATAGCCATAGATGTCAACACCGGAAAATACGTAGGAAAACGCCACCTGGAGGACACTATTCTTAAGACAAACCTTGAAGCGGCCAAGGAGATCGCCTATCAGCTCCGCCTCAGAAACATGGGCGGTCTAATCATAATCGACTTTATAGATATGGAAAATGCCGCAAACAGAGAAGATGTGTTTAAAACCCTCAAAGAGGCCATTAAAAAGGACAGGAGCAAGACCAATATCCTGCGAATGTCAGAAATCGGCCTCATCCAGATGACAAGAAAGCGAAGCAGGGAAAACCTGCACCGTGTACTCTGCGAGCCCTGCTTCTACTGTGATGGGGCCGGCGAACTCAAATCCAAAAGGACCCTGTGCTACGAAATCTTCCGTCGGATACAGCGAGAGACAATACATGATGACAGCACCGGCATACATGTCCTTGTCCATCCCAAGATAGGAGAAATGCTCTTTAAGGAAGAGGCCCACAATGTGGAACTATTGGAAAAATCCCTTGAGAGGGAAATCACGATTGTCTCGAAACCTGAGTTCCACCTAGAACAGTATAAAATTAAATACCTATGATTCCGCTCAAAAAGACAATGCTGAATTGTGAATGCTGAATGCTGAATTGTGGAAGAAAATTTAAAAAGCATATACCTTAATTCAAAATTCAACCTTCAAAGTTCAACATTTATCGTGCGCAGCAGATGGGGTATTTTCAGCGGAATCATATTTTAGGATTTTTTGCAGCATAATCACCTGTGACCTAAATTGAGCGATTAGCCTTTAGCGGTTAGCTATTAGTTTAATGATTACAGGATGTTTTGCTATTACAAACATTTACCCGTTGGGTGTTATTTCTAATTAATGTAATGCCTTGCTTTTTCAAAGCTAAACCCTAATGGCTAACAGCTAACCGCTTAACTTAGGTTCAAGGACTACAATCAGGAGAACAAAATGTCCAATGAAAGTTTAGCTGGAGAAATCCGTGCATTGGCACAGGAGAAAAACGCCATCATTCTTGCTCACAATTACCAGGTGCCGGAGGTTCAGGATATTGCAGACCTTGCCGGGGATTCTCTGGCCCTGAGTATCCAGGCATCAGAGACCGAAGCCGATACCATAATATTTTGCGGAGTCCGTTTTATGGCTGAGACCGCGGCCATTGTTTGTCCGGACAAAAAAGTGATACTGCCTGTAAAAGAGGCAGGCTGTGGTATGGCGGATATGCTGAACGCCGCGGAGCTGATGGCTGAGAAAGCAAAGTATCCGGGCGTGCCTGTGGTCACATATGTGAATTCTACAGCCGAAGTAAAAGCAGAAAGCGACATCTGTTGTACCTCAGCCAATGCGGTGCAGGTAGTTAAATCCTTAAAGACCCCTGAGGTCCTTATGACCCCGGACAAGAATCTGGCAATGTGGGCACAGAGACACACAGATCAAAAAGTCCATTACTGGCTTGGTTACTGTCCAATTCACGATGATCTCACAGTTGCCCAAGTCAAGGAGGCAAAAGCCGCCCATCCCGAGGCTTTGTTGATGGCCCATCCCGAGTGCCCTCCAGAGGTGCTGGACATGGCGGACGCGGTAAGAAGCACCAGCGGCATGCTGACCTTTGCAGCAGAATCCAAGGCAAAGGAATTCATTGTTGCCACAGAGATAGGGCTTTTACATCCATTGAAGAAGCAAAATCCAGGAAAGAGATTTTACGCTGCTTCTCCTGAGATGGTCTGCATAGACATGAAAAAAACAGGCCTGAAGGAGGTGTTGCAGGCCCTTCAGACAGAAGGGCCAGTGATTGTTGTGCCCGAACCGATTCGTTTAAAGGCCCTCAAGGCTGTTGAACGTATGATGGCCGTGCCGCGGGACTGAATTTTTCCAAACAGTCATATTCCGCATGATTGATAAACACCAGTTTCCCTTATGAGCTATTCCCTATGAGCTATAGAGAAAGATGTTTTTGGGCACGTATCCCACAAATCAAAGGTTCAGATTTTTGGTCAACCCTGAACCTCTGAACCCCTAAACCTTTGAACTCCGAACGGTCACTCTATTACAGGTTTTTAAATGCAATTTATGCTGAAGAAGAAATGAATGTCTCATGAGATGAGGTTCAAATAATCTTTTCCAAACAAGTAATTCCAAGGAATCACAGGGATGTCTCCTGCCATGTACGGCGTGTCACATGTAGAAACACAAAGGGGTCTGGCATTGGGATAATCTTTCATAAACGATCTCAAACCCCTGAGGGTGCCGGGTTTGATTGTTGATGAGGATTTGATTTCAATTGCCCATAACATATCAGCAGCTTCCACAACCAGATCCACCTCTGCCCCGTGTGAAGTCCTCCAGTGAAAGACACGATAAGGCCTTTCAGCATAATGAATCAGGCGAAAGCTCTCCAATATGACAAAATGCTCAAATAGCATTCCGTATATGGTTGAGCCTTTTACAGATGAGACGGAAGTCCTTCCGTTGATGGCATTGATCACCCCAATGTCGAACAGATAGTATTTAGGATGCATGGTTAGCCGTTTTCGGAAGCTTTTCAAGTAGGGTTCCAGTTTTATGGCAATGAGTGTATCTTCTAATATTTGATAATACCCTTTTACGGTTTTGCTGCTCACACCGGCTTCCCGTGAAATGGTCGAGAAGTTGACAATTTTTCCACTCTGGTCAGCCGCCATATCCAGGAACCGGCTGAAGGCCCCGATATTCCTGACGATAGCCTCGTCAAGGATCTCCTCCTTCAGATAGGTTTGCACATAAGACTTCAACGTTCTAAATGAATCTTCAAGATTTTCATCAATGACCGGTGGAAGCGTCCCCGTGAGCAGGGCATTATCAAGATTGAATCTTTCACCGAGCTCCAAATGAGTAAAAGGGAACAGGAGAAACTGCCAGGCCCTCCCGGCAAGCATATTCACTGAGACTCTTTTCAGCTTCCGCGCACTCGACCCTGTTAAGATAAAAAAGATTCTCCCTCTGAATTCTTCGATAAGATAATGCACCTCATTCAAAAGCTCAGGGCACTTCTGTATTTCATCTATTAATACAAAGGCCTTGTCCCTATTCTTTGCCAAAAACTCTGTTTCCGCTCTCAACAGACTTGGGTTTGCCTTATACTTTAAAAGAATATCTCCTTTCAAAAGATCAATCCCAAGATAATCCAAGCCAGCGAGAAGGTGCTTAACCAGTGTGCTTTTACCTACCTGCCTTGGGCCGAAGAGAAAAACACTCTTTCTTTTGAACGGAAGATTTATAATTCTTGGAATCATGTTTCAATTATACCGTGTAAAATTGAAGTGTCAATTCATTTTGTACCGATGTGCCATATTATCTCTCGCGTCATCCTCCAGCGGGTACTCCCTTTGTCTGCTTCAATATGCTTACCACAAGACACAGAGGGCTGGGGTTCCCAATACAACTCTCGGGAAATTCGCTCAGTAAACAGCGCCCTGATGCAGTTGTTCCGGGAAATCCTGTTCTGCAAATATGAGAAAGAGCCTAATTTACTTCAGCCTTCAGCCTTCTACCTTCCACCTGCTCCTCCGCGGTAAAACCAATTTTTGTCAATAAGCGACTTTTTTTTGGCAACGAATAAGCAGATAAGTCGCGTCTTCAATCTCAGAAAAACCCCAATATCGGCGTATTTCAGACCTCCTTAAGTGGTTCAGTAGTTGATTAGTTAAGTGGTTATTATTATTCGAATTTATATAGTTTGCATAGAAATTGGATACTTGATGTAATTAAAGCTCTAATATGCTGATTTAACATACTTATTTTCCGACTCAACGACTCAACGACTCAACTATTTGACGATCTCTGTCATCATTAAATGGAATTTCTTTTTTTTGATAATTCTGCCGAACACTTCATTAGACTTTACGGACAATAGAATCATTTACATAAGTTCCAAATGCATGGCCAGAACCCACTCAGCTTCCATGCAAGGGTTGGTTTCCAGATTCCCTACCCAGAATCCTTCCGGCTGATGGTTATCCAGCAACCATGATACGCCGTTTTCGATCCCCTGTTGCAGGCTGTCTGTGATCATGCTATGAGGGGTCGAACCCATGAATCCCGGTGTTTTTCAATCTTATTGTGTTGGCAAGCACAATGCTTACTGACTCGCCTCCCACTATCGGCGTAGTTGCTGCTCTCCCGGCTGAAGCTAGAGTACTGACCCGGGCGGCAGACAAGATGATGCAAAGGTTGCCGGTAAAAGGAAGAATAGTTGTCCGCCAGTCAGGAATCGGCCTGCAGGCTGCTCGCAGACAGGCAGAATATCTGGCCGAAATAAGTGAATTGCTCGTCTCATTCGGTGTGTCCGGCGGCTTACACCCCGCCCTAAAGACTGGAGACCTGGTACTGGCCGACCGGGTGCTGACCTGGGACCCCGGCCATTTTTTAACAGCAGCGAGAAGACAAAACGATAAGCCCGGCCCGCACAAATTGTCGCCAACACAGGCCCTACCCCTCAGCTTTAGAGCCGATGCCGGGCTCATTGATTATATTGCAGAAAAGTTGCAAGAGAACACTATCCACTTTTATCGAGGCCCCATACTCTGTACATCAAAACCGATTTCAACAGCAGCTTCAAAGTTGAGCGCTCATCGACTGACCGGCGCATTGGCAGTGGACATGGAGAGCAGAGCGGTTTGCGAAGTTGCCGAAGAAGCAGGACTCCCTTTTTTCTGTTTGCGGGCCGTCTGTGATCCGGCCGATCAGACTGTGGCTGACGTCTTACTTGCAATGGTGGATGGGCAGGGCAATCCCAGAATCGGCTATCTCCTGGCTCATCTTGTGCGACGTCCCTGGCTCCTGCGGGATGTGATACGAATGGCCCTCCGGTTCCGACAGGCCCTGATCGCCCTGGAAAGGGCCTGGTTCCTAGTCGATGAACCGTTTCTGTCCGCTGCCAATGCACGATATGCTATTCCCCCGGTCCGCGCAGGCTAACGGTGAGCGCTCGCCAGGGATTTTTAACCGTATCCAGTACAGCGCTTGCCTCAAAGCCGCAGTGGAGCATGCAGTCGGCACAGCGGGGATCACGTCCTACCCCGTAGCGGTTCCAATCGGTGTCCTCTATCAACTCACGATAGGTGGCCACGTAGCCATCATTGAGCAGGTAACACGGCTTTTGCCAGCCGAACAGGTTCCTGGTCGGATTTCCCCAGGGTGTGCACGTATAATCACGGTTTCCTGCCAGAAAATCGAGATACAGGCTTGAGTGGTTAAAGGTCCAGGACGGCTTAGCCTGACGAAAAATGATTCTGAACAGCTCTTTTGTAGCTTCCCTGCCCAGAAAGCAGTCCTGATCATCGGCTGAATCATAATTAAAACCAGCGGCCACTGTCATGGCCTCAACTCCCAGTGAACTGAGATGATCAAACAGCCTAGCCGCATCTTCCACGGTCTGTCCTTTGAAAAAGGTGGTGTTGGTAGTTACCCTGAAACCGGCCCCTACCAGCTTGCGGATGGCTTCCGTAGCCTTTTTAAAGGCTCCCTTGTGGCAGACCGCAAGATCGTGGTGCTCATCCATACCATCCAGATGGACATTGAATGTGAGATAGGGGGTGGGAGAAAAATCATGGAAGCGCTTTTCCACCAGCAGGCCGTTGGTACAAAGATAGATAAACCGTTTGCGGCTGATGAGCTCATCTATAATAGTGGTGATCTCCGGGTGGAGCAATGGCTCGCCTCCGGCTATGCTCACGACCGGCGCGCCGCATTCTTCAGCCGCCCCTACACATTCCTCGACACTGAGATGGTTGCGCAGCACCTCTGCAGGATGATTCACCTTGCCGCAACCCTTACAGCGCAGGTTGCAGCGAAAGAGAGGCTCAAGCATCAGCACCAGTGGAAAGCGCTTCCGGTTCATCAGCATCTGACTGACGATATACTTCCCGATACGGGCTTTTTGAGTAATTGGTATCCCCACCAGGTTACCTAGATAAAATCATGGACTCGTGAGCGCGGCTCATCACTCAGGCAGCTCTGACTACAGCCTGTCCGGTCTCAATGAGATTTTCTTTGATATCGGCCGGTTCTTTGCCGTCGGCATCCTGGTCTTGATGCAGGTTTTCCGGATAGTATTGGGGCTGCATGAATCTGCGGATGGCCCGCTCCACACTTTCTATGGAAACTTGGGTATCGAGACAGGGTCCGTGGGGCCTGGAATTCAAAACCCCATAGACAGGCAGCGGATAGGTGTCCTGGATACCGCTGGCCATATCTCGCTCGCAGGCCACGGCCACGATCATCTTCGGCAGGCGCTGGATCACGATTCTTCGGGCAATGGTGCCGCCGGTGGCAATGGCCAGATAGACAGAGTAACGTTCGCTCAGGGCGATCAGGTCGTTAATGGGACATTTGCCGCAGCGTTTGCAGTTATAGATGGAATAGGTCAGGCGCCTCTTGCACTTGGAGTTCTGTAGACAATGAGGCATGAGCAGCAGCATCTCTTCCGGCTTGTAGCGTCCTGCCGTCTTTAGGACGAGCTCATTATTTACCTCCACGAATGATGAACGGACTTTGTTCTTGGATATGCCGATGGCCTGACCAAGCACGGTCATGAACGGCAGAAACAGCTTGACTGTCAGACCCCTCATCCGGGAAAAATAAGGCAGAGTTTTACCGAACCTGATACTGAGAATAAGGCTAAGCGAGGCCAAACCAACAAGCACTATAATGCAACCGATGACAAGTCCTAACAGGATGGGCCCCAAAGGGTGAATGTTGGCAAGGTCGATGGTCGACATGCCCCAGACCAGAAAAAGAAAGAAGATCGCCATTCCGTTGGTGCCCATGACCAGTCCGATAAACAGACGCTTTTTTGCCTTATCGGCCTTGCGGTCTTTCTGGTCAAAGGCCTGCAGGGCCTGTAGCGAAACAGGGTTCTCAACGGCGGAATGGCTTCCTGATACAGGCATGACCGATTTTCCCATATCTCCTCTCATCCTTTCACGGCTCGAAATATGAAATATCCAGAGTATTTACACCAAATCGTTGACTGATGGTTCAAAATCGTGATATATTATATTAAATAAGGCTATTCGTAAAGGCCATTCCTCCAGATCCAGCACTGAAGCATGAGTCAAATCGACAGGGATCTGCACAAGGTCATAGGGACTCCAGATCGCTAAAAGCAATTTTTTGTCAGCATCAGTTAGGCATAAAGCTTCTGTTCCCATACCCCACCACTGAATACGTCAATGGCTTAAGCCGGAGCTACAGATATCCGCAGAGAGAGAATGGTTAGATGAGAATTATTTGTATATTTCCTATATGCATATTGCTTCTCATTCAAACAGTCTGTGTCCATGCAGACCAGATATCGCCGTCTCAGGTCCCTCTGGTTGAACCTGGCTCAGCATTCCAAAAATCCTATCCTGAAGTCGTCGAAGAGAAGAACAGCGAAAGGTTTGTCGAAGATTGGGAGGAAGCTCTCTTTTTTGAAGAAGAAATCGAGTCTATCGCCGATCCGTTAGAACCCTTTAACCGTGTAATGTTTCAGATAAACGACAAATTATATTATTATTTTCTCAAACCTGTGTCCAAGGTTTTTTCATTTGTTCTTCCCAAGGACCTG
>JAUXDR010000070.1 GCA_030618205.1 Deltaproteobacteria bacterium
GCGAGTTGAAAAAACATGGTCCGAGGAGAGCATCACGCTGCTCCAATTAATAGCAGAAATTTTTGCCAACGCCTCAGAACACAAGCGGGCAGAGGAAGAAAGAAAGAAACTTGAGGCCCAATTCCAACAAGCCCAGAGGATGGAGTCCATCGGCACGCTGGCTGGTGGCATTGCCCATGACTTCAATAATGTGCTCATGGGTATGCAGGGGCACGCTTCCCTGATGTTGCTGGATACTGATCCCGACCATCTCCATTTTGAACGTCTCAAGGGAATAGAAAATATGGTCCAAACTGGAGCAAGTCTTACCAAACAACTTTTAGGTTTTGCCAGGGGCGGCAAATACGATGTCAAACCGACTGATCTAAACGAGCTAATTAAGAAGGGTTCCGAGATGTTTGCCCGCACCAAAAAGGAGATAACGATTCATAACAAATATCAGAAAGACATCTGGCCGGTCGAAGTGGATCGGGGTCAAATTGATCAGGTGTTGTTAAACCTCTATATCAATGCCTGGCACGCCATGCCGAGTGGTGGAAACCTCTATATTGAAACAAGCAACGTTGTGCTTGACCATAACCATATCAACCCTTTTGGTGTAAAGCCTGGCAATTATGTGAAGATCTCTGTGACCGACACTGGCATTGGTATGGATGAAGCTGTCCAGCAAAGGATATTTGACCCGTTTTTTACCACCAAAGAGATGGGCCGCGGCACAGGTTTAGGTCTTGCCTCTGCTCATGGGATCATCAAGAATCATCGTGGCATCATCAATATTGACAGTGAAAAGGGTAAGGGAACCACCTTTGATATCCACCTGCCGGCTTCAAAAAAGGAGGTCACAAAAAAAGAAAAGAAACTGGAAGACAATATCTTAAAGGGTACAGAGACTGTTCTTCTTATTGATGATGAGGATATGATTCTTAATGTTGGCAAGGATATGCTCAGAGAAATGGGCTACAATGTATTGCTGGCCGGAAGCGGCAAAAAAGCCGTAGAAGTTTATAGGAAACACAAGGACAAGGTTGATCTGGTTATTGTTGACATGATCATGCCGGAGATGGGCGGTGGCGAGGCTTATAGCAGAATGAAAAAGAACAATCCTAAAGTCAAAGCCCTTCTTGCAAGTGGCTACAGCATAGATGGCCAGGCTGCCGAGATCATGGAACTCGGCTGTGACGGTTTTATTCAAAAGCCCTTTAATGTAAAAAAGCTGTCCGGAAAAATCAGGGAGATTTTGGACAAAAAATAGCATCTGTCAGAAGGGGCCGCTGAAGGGCTCTACCCTGGTATGGGGGGTAAGAAGGGCCATTAGAGGGGACCGGTTATGGTGCCGGATATCATACATGATGTAGGAGATATAGGAAAAGAGCCGATTATTCGAGTCCCGGGACACGATCCTTTGGAAGTGGTGGACAAGGCCTTGAGATTGGCTGGGTTTTCGTAATTTTTGTTATGAATTTAACTGAAGACACGATCACTTCAATGGTAAGCAGGCTGGTACAGACTGCAAATCGCGAACTGCCACAGGATGTCGAGACCGCTCTCATGGCTGCAAGGGAGAAGGAGTGGTCACAGAACGGCAGGCTAATGCTTGATATTATAGTAGAAAATGCAGGTCTTGCCAGGCAGACCGGTCTTCCGATATGTCAGGATACAGGTATTGATGTTGTATTTGTGCAAATAGGTCAGGAGCTTAATATTGAGGGCGATCTGGCTAGGGCCATAAATGGGGGGATTGCTTTGGGTACAGCAGAGGGCTGGCTGAGATGCTCTGTTTGCGATCCCATTACCAGGAAAAACACAGGGGATAACACCCCTGCGGTTGTCCATGTTGAGCTGGTGGCTGGTGACAGCCTGGAAATTTCTGTATTACCAAAGGGCTGCGGAAGCGAAAATATGAGTGCCGTAGTGATGCTCCCGCCTTCTGCAGGCGAGGATGGCATTGTGAGGGCGGTAGCAAATCAGGTGCTAAAGGCCGGACCGAACCCCTGTCCTCCCGGGATAATAGGCATTGGTATTGGCGGCACCATGGAAAAGGCGGCGCTGCTTGCCAAAAAGGCCCTGTTGAGACCTGTGGGCTCGAGAAATCCAAGGGATGATTTGGCAGAGCTGGAGGACCGGATCTTTGTCCGAATAAATGGTCTAGGGATTGGTCCTCTTGGACTTGGCGGGTCTGTTACATCACTTGGTGTGGCCGTGGAGGTCTATCCCTGTCATATAGCAAGCCTCCCTGTAGCAATAAACCTCCAGTGTCACGCTGCCAGGCATTGCACAGCAAGGTGGAGAGATGGGTCATGGGTTATGCAAGGGTCAAGGGTCAAGGGTCAGGGGTCAGGGGTTATTTCTCCCCTTCCTCCTGCTAAACGTCCCATGCCTCTTGCGCAAGGAGTTGTTTGGATCGAGCTCCCACTGTCAAAATCGGCTATACGGGACCTGCGGGCTGGTGATTGGGTGTTGCTCAGTGGTGTTGTTTATGCGGGGCGGGACCAGACCCATCGTCGGTTGGTGGAAATGTTAGACAGGGGGGATTCATTGCCTGTAGATCTCAGGGGGCAGTTAATATACTATGTAGGTCCCTCTCCAGCCCCGCCGGGAAGGCCTGTGGGTTCCGCAGGGCCCACCACCAGCTACCGAATGGATGCCTATACACCCCGCATGCTGGCTGAAGGCGTGCTTGCCACCATGGGGAAGGGAAGGCGTTCGCCGGAGGTGAAGGCCGCTTTGAAAGAATACGGGGCCGTGTATTTTGCGACAATAGGGGGTGCAGGGGCCTATCTGGCGAGTTGCATAGAGTCCTGCGAGCTAATTGCGTTTCCCGAGTTGGGTCCTGAGGCCCTGTACCGGATGAAGGTTAAGGACCTTCCGGCCATTGTGATCAACGATATAACAGGTGCGGATTTCTATGAGATTGCAATCAAACAACACAAAATCTAGGTAAGCGTTCACGGAACGCTGAAATTAGAAATTAGAAATTAGAAATTTGGCCTTCATGCTTTTATACTGTCAACTCGTAAACTCGTTTCATCTCTCCCCAATTTCTACTTTCCAATTTCAAATTTCAAGCTGTCATTGGAGCTTCTTGTAATACCCAAAAACAGCAAGCTTCTTGACACAAAACAGGTGTCATGATATAAAAATTTGCTGTGTGTAAGGCAATTTTTGAAGGAAAATCAAGAATTCGTGTACTTTGGATAGAAAGCATATTATATGTTTTCTGTCCAAAAATTATATCCCAAGTAATTTATTAACAGGAGGTTATTTATGGCTGATTTCTACATCAATGTCTTTGTGGACGATGAAAAACTCAAAAAGATTGAAGCTGCCGGATTGGCTGATCAAGTTCAGGAAATTGACGGCAAAAAGGCAATTCAGGTGGGAATGACCAAGAAAGACAAAAAGAAACTCTGTAAGGGCTTTACCGACTTAGCATTCGACTCTTCGAATGCCTGTGTACTTCCTGAAGATGCAGAGAACACCCTGATGGGTATTATTGGGGACATGGGGACTCTGGAGGTTATGAAGGTTGCAATAACCAAGCTCTACAATCCTCTTGCCGGAAAGAGCGTTCGATCGACCATGTAAATACAGGAATTTTTTTTGAAGGAGTTCTTTTTAGGACAACAGATCTACTTAAGGCGTTTACATGTAATAATTTCCAAACAAGAGATTATTTCATAATTTCGAGTTTCTTGTATTCAAAATTGTTCACATTTTAGCTCATAGCTGGTAGCTCAGGGTTCATGGCTACCAGCTATGAGCTAAATTTGTCAGTTGAGCCGGATTACTTCCGGTGATAAGATAATCGGCACGGCTCACAAATCAAAAGGTGTTAAGCTCTCATAACCATTTTCAGTAACAACGAGTGTTTGTTCAAATTGAGCAGAAAGCGAACCATCCTCGGTTACTACTGTCCACTTATCTTCCAATATCAGAATATTTTTTCTTCCCAGATTTATCATGGGTTCAATTGTAAAGACCATGCCGGGAACGAGGCCTATACCCTTCCCTTTTAGGCCATAATGCGGGACCTCTGGAGGTTCATGGAATTCAAACCCAACACCATGACCAACAAATTCTCTGACCACTGAGCACCCTTCCCCCTCAGCATATTTCTGTATGGCCCATCCAATATCTCCTATTGTATTTCCTGGGCGCACCATTGACCTGCCGGCCTTTAGACTCTCGCGGGCAACCCTGACAATTTTCCGGGCCTCGGAACTGGGCGAGCCCACGAAAAAAGTCCGGTTTGCATCGGCATAATATCCATTCAAGATGGGAGTTACGTCCACATTCACAATATCCCCGTCTCTCAAGACCCGTTTGCCAGGGATTCCGTGACAGACAACTTCATTTACCGAAACACAAACGCTTTTGGGAAAACCCCTGTAATTCAGAGGCGCTGAGATGGCATTATTTTTAATGGTGAATTCATGAACCAGCGTGTTAATATCATCGGTGGTTATTCCCGGCCTAATCTCATCCTTCACCAATCGCAGGAGCTCCAGGACTAACTGTCCAGCCTTCCCGATGCCTTCGATATCCTCCTTTTCCTTGAGTCGAATTCTGAATTTCTGTAAATACAGATTTTTGAGATCACTGTGTTTTGAGCCCTTCTTGAGAAGACAACATTTTTTATACTTCAGCCCGCTTCCGCAAGGGCACGGATCATTGCGACCTACCCTGTCATTCATGTTTTTCAGTATCACGTTGTTATACCCAAATAATTGAACCGGTTTTCTTAAATGTAACAGAATTAATATTTACCTTATCTAATGTTTGGGAAATCTTACTCCAAAAAGCTCAAATCAGCTATCAATACCAGGAAGTATCCGTTGAAAAGGAAGAAAAATTATCATCTTTTTGGGTCCTTATTTTTACGTTTATTGTTTGCTCCTTCATTTGAGAAAAAGTTTTCCACAATGTAAAGAAAAAAATCCTTGCAATGGAAACTTGTTTCTTTTATATCTTTTTTGCGAGGAGATAAGTACGGTTTTGCGGTGCTCATTAATGATTAAATGCCTGGAATAATTCTTGCTAGTTATTTAAGAAAAGGCATTTATTGCAAATACGTTGTGAGCCTGATACTTAAAGTTTGAGGTGCAAGGGAAAGTGATCGATAATGATGGCAAGGGAGAATTGAATATGGCCCTTGCTTTCCCCAGTCAAACCCAAGAATCATCTGAATGCACTTGTCAGGACTTTGAGCCCGTCCTTTCCGGAAACGTTTACAGCTTTTGTAAACATGCCACTTTCTGGATAGACGGTCAAAAAGAGCGTACCTGTCCTTTTACAAATTGTCCTTGTGCCAGCGCCTATTCTCCCCTTCTGTGTGGCGTATATTGCAATAAAGTCAGTAATAAATAAAAAGCCGGGGTTTACTGCACAATTTCTCGAAAAAATCCAGCTGATTGTTCTTCCATATAAATCATTTCCATGAGTTAATTTGGCATCCTTCATTCGCCGGTTTACACTTATTCCCCAAAGGGGTGTATTGTAGAATCGAATGCTGGATGCCGAAACTGGAAACTAGAAATTGGAAATTGGATAAAAACTAGATTAATCAGCTCTAATTTCAAGTTTCAAGTTTCACTGCCAAAATACAAGATCAACAAAGTGTAAACTACTTTTGACTTGTCGTGAAGGATGCCCTAATTTCACTGTTTTTTTAATCACCGGTTACTTTTCCAGCTATTTTAACAAAAAAGGACCTCGTGGCCCCAGTTTTTTGCATAGGCCTGTTATCTATTCTGTGTTAGAGATAATGGACTATTACGAACAATACTTTGAACGGTCATGTTTTTTTACCAGGAAGCTCGCAAGGTCTATGGCCAGACAAAGAAGGCCGACGGAATAAAGGTAACCCTGAACTGGAAACCCTGAACCCGTGAACGCATACAAACATAGTACGGCATGTTATTTTGATTTTATAAATGGCTCAGGTTGTGTTACGTCGCAAACAGGAACCAGAGAAGGAAAGGCGATCCAGAAAAAGGGGAAAAGGTGTTACGTAATAGGATACAGAATGCTGTAGAGGAGGCCTATAGACAGGGTGTTGCTGAAGGAGTGCTTCCTGATGTGTCTCTGTCGGCATCACATCAGGTTGT
>JAUXDR010000018.1 GCA_030618205.1 Deltaproteobacteria bacterium
GTGAAAATGAAATATTAGGGGTTCTAACCGTAGGGATTAGCTGGGGCCCAGTAGAGGAACGAGTAGCAGAAGTCAGAAATAGAGAGATTATCTGGGGCCTGGCTTCCCTTGTGATTGTGGGTCTTTTTTTATTCATCTTCTTATCCAGATTCGTTACCCGGCCTCTTGCCCAACTTGCGCGATTAGCCGATGAAATCAGCCGTGGAAAAACAGGGCTTGATTTTGGCAGAGAGGTTAAATGCTGGGAGATAGAAAAATGCACAAAAACTGACTGCCCTGCATATGGAAATACTACGACAATGTGCTGGTACGTAGACGGAACACTCTGTTTCGGCCAGCCATCAGGAAGCTTTCCGGAAAAACTGGATGAGTGTCGTGAATGCAAAGTGTATAAAACCCATGTGGGTGACGAGATGGTCCAGTTGGCGGATTCCTTCAAGCACATGGTCTCCAAACTGGATATTTCTGAAAAAGAGATAAAGAAATTAGAACAAAGGACCCAGTTAGTCCAGGCCAGTAAGATGTCCACCTTGGGTGAGATGGCATCAGGCGTAGCCCACGAGTTAAATCAACCGTTAAGTGTTATTAGAATGGGCGCTACGTTTCTGTCAAAGATGATCGACAAGGGCAAAAAGATTAAGGATGAAGAATTAAAAACTGTGACTGAACAAATTGTTGGTCAGGTAGACAGGGCAGCGGCAATCATCAATCATATGCGGGACTTTGCCAGGGTGGGTATTAAAACGGCGGAGCTTGATGTGAATGTGCCTATCAGAAATATCATTGGGATATTGGGACAACAGTTCAAAGTACGTAATATAGCGATAGAATTGGACCTGGATGATAACCTGCCCCATATAATGGCAGATAGTAATAAGTTAGAGCAAGTCCTTTTAAACCTGATTGTCAATGCCCGTCATGCCATTGAGGAAAAAGGCGAACCAGGGGGTGAAGTGACAATAAGTTCATTTCCAGACAGAGGACGGGTCGCAGTTTCTGTATCCGATACAGGGAATGGTATTCCAGAGCAAGTACTGGATAAGATCTTTGAACCATTCTTTACCACCAAAGAAGTGGGTGCTGGAACGGGATTAGGCTTGTCCATCAGCTATGGAATTGTCAAGGATTATGGGGGAACTATAGATGTAAAAACCGAGGAGGGGATTGGTACAACATTCCTGTTGAAATTCCCTCCATATTCAGATGCTAAATAATGTTCTAACAATAGGGGCAATCTATTGAAGCTTTTACTTATTGATGATGAAGAGCCGGCAAGGATGATTGTAGGAATGTCGCTGAGAAGTGACGGCTACGAGGTGCTGACGGCAGAGGACGGCAAAAGCGGCCTGGAGGTTTTTAAGAAAGAATCCCCCCCAATTGTCTTAACTGACATAAAGATGCCCGGTATGGATGGCATCGAGGTATTGAAAAAGATTAAGGAAATAAGCCCTGAAACCGAGGTGATAGTTGTTACCGGGCATGGCGATATGGACGTGGCTATCCAATCTCTTCAACTTGAGGCCTCTGATTTTATCACCAAGCCTATTGTGGACGAAGCCCTGTCAGTTGCCTTAAAACGGGCTGAGGAAAGGCTTCATTTAAGGAAGATGCTCAAGGAGTATACTGACAATCTGGAAGATAAGGTAAAGCAAGCCACAGAGGAGATAAGACAGAGGTACGAGTTTGAAGACAATCTGATTCAACGTTCCATCGACGGTATAATCGGCACTGATAAGCAGGGAATAATAATGATCTTTAATCAAGGGGATGAGAAAATATTTGGATATTCTAAGGATGAAGTAATAGGAAAGATTGATATAAGGAGTCTCTATCCACCAGAGACAGCCGAAGAAATCATGCAAGGTCTGCATGGCAAAGAACGAGAAAGGCAGGACATGCATACCTGGCGAGAGACCTTTGTTTTGGGAAAGGACGGTGGCAAGATACCAGTTAAGTTTTCAGGATCTGTTCTGTATAAAGATGGTGAGGTCATCGGCAGTGTGGGTTTCCTCCACGATCTAAGGGAGATCAAGCAGCTACAGCAGGAATTGATCAAGTCCGAAAGGTTGGCTGCCACTGGAGAAACTGTGGCCGGACTTGCCCATGGTATCAAAAATATCTTAGGTGGTCTGCGGGGAGGAGTCTATATAGTAGATAACGCACTTAAGAAGGAGGATATGCATAGACTTCGCACCGGCTGGGACATGGTGCAAAGGAATATTGACAGGATCTCCGGCCTGGCTATGGATCTCCTCAACTACTCCAAGGAACGTGAGCCTGAATATGAAAAGTGCTCCCCGAACGCAATTGCAGAAGAGGTATGCAAACTAATGGATCTCAAGGCAAAAGAATCCGGAGTAGAGATTGTCAGAGATCTTGATCCAACCATAGGCGATGCATCTTTAGACCCCAAAGGAATTCATCGCTGTCTGCTTAACCTGGTTTCCAATGCCGTTGATGCCGCTATATTTGATGAAGACGAGGGCAAGGAACACCTGGTGCGGGTGACCACAAGGCGCGAAAGTGATGGAGCGTTTATTCTTCAGGTCTCTGACAATGGTTGCGGTATGGATGAGGCCGTAAGAAAGCAGATCTTCAGCTCTCTATTCAGCACCAAGGGGTCAAGAGGTACGGGCCTCGGCCTGCTGATTACCCGGAAAACAGTCCACGAGCATGGCGGAACCATAAGAGTAGACTCTGAACCTGGAAAAGGGTCAACTTTTGTCATCAGGCTACCCTCTGAGCCGCGCTCCCATGAAGGCTAATCCCCCTTTTACAGACCCAAAAGCACCCCTATATCCGGGTGTTTGGTTATTACCTTGACAAACTGTGCTGTACGACGTTCCAAGCGGTTCTCAAGGATTGTGGCAGTCTTTTTCATAACCAGGAATCCCATGGTGTGGTCTTGATCAAGAAGGGCCTTGAATTTGTCTCCGGGCATGACCAGGATTTCGCTTGGTTCCATACAAACAGCAAGGGAGGTATGGGCGGGCCCGGGAAGAAGGGCAGACCAGCCGAATGAGTACCCCGGCTTGATGGCCCCGAGGGAAATAATAAGGGCTGAGGCAAGCTCTGTCTGGAGTAACACCTTCCCTGTGGTCAGTGAGTAAAAGTGGGTGGCCTCACTACCTGGTTCATAAATGATCTCCCTTTCTGCAAACGACTGCTCTTGAGCCAAGGGAAGTATCTGTTCCAGCATGCCGTCAGTCAAATTCTCAAAGAGTCGAATTCTTTTGAGTTGTTCTATAGAAGCCAAATATCTGTTTCTCCTCTCCGTGCCCGCATCTTTTTCGTTTTTAAGATTATATCACATTAACAGGTAAATTAATACTAAAAAAATGGTAGCTATTGCCGCACTGATCCCTATGGGTGAAGTGTGTGTTTGCAAGGCCGCTCGAGTTCTTTCGATCTTACCCTCGAGGTCTTTTCCCTTTACACCGGTGATACTCCACAGGGGAATCATAACCCCAAGGCAGAGGACCTCGGGCCAGCGTTGGGATATGCGGCAAATAGATCCGGTCAACTCACCCACAATGACCCTGTCAGCGACCCTGGTCAATCCGTTCATGCTCTTATCCATGACCCGGTAAAAAAGACCGCTACCCTTGCGGTAGAACCAATCAGCATCAACATTGACAGCCCTCATCTCGGCGGGAGACATGCCGGAGAGCGTGAGAAGTATGAAGGCAAAGGCGGCAAAGAGAATTAGCTGGGTCTGACCTACCACATGCGGAACCGTGTATGGTACATACTCGACCGGATATGGGAGAAGACTATACAGGTAGCTGGGAAATGACCCGTTGAAGATGCAGAAGAACGCCGCAATGCCCATGGCAAGAAGCATGTGGATGGGTGCTTCCTTGGGTCTCAGCCCGGAATCATGTCCGAAAAACGCAAAAAACGGAATCTTGATACCTGCATGCTCTAATACACCCACAGAGGCAAACAGCAGAATGAACCATATAATCTGCATATGACCGTCAGCAGCCGCACTCATGACCATTGACTTACTGACAAAACCGCTGAAAAGCGGAACGGCGGAGATGGATGCAGCCCCTATTATACAACAGATACAGGTGAGCGGCATGGTCCGGTACAGTCCACCTAAGGCGGTGCAGTTGATTTTATTATCATTACGATACATCACCGCGCCCATGGACATGAACAGCAGGGCCTTGAAGAGGATATCGTTCACGGCGTGGGAAACAGCGCCGTTTATTGCCATTTGTGTCCCAATGCCGATTCCGCATACCATGAATCCTACCTGGTTGATTAAGCTGTAGGACAGTACCCGCCTGAGGTTGTTTTCAATGACCGCATAGAAGATAGGGAATGCCGTCATAATCGCTCCGATCCAGATAAGGGCCTCGGTACCAGGAAAGCCCCTGGCCAGGGCGTAAACAGCACATTTTGTAGTAAAAGCGCTCAAGAATATGGTCCCGGTAATTGTAGCCTCCGGATAGGCGTCGGTCAGCCATGGATGGAGAAGAGGCCAGGCGCAATTCAGGCCAAAACCCAGGAAAATTAATAAGGTGGCAAGTCCATTCAGTCCGATATACCCGAACTCAATAGAGCCTGTCTGATTTACATACAGGACGATGCCTGCCAGAAGGCACAGGCCTCCGGCCGCATGAACCAGAAGATATCTGTATCCTGCGCCTTGAGCTGCCTTTGTCCTGCGAGACCAGATAAGAAATATGGAAGCTACGGTGAGCATCTCCCAGAAGACAAAGAAAGAAAAAAGATCTCCTGCAAAGATAACCCCCAGGGCGCTGCCGGCGTAAACCAGCCCGGCCACATTCTGCACATCGTCTTTTACGTGAATGGCATAGAGAATAGCTATGAAGGATATGAGATGGAAGATGTAACCGAACAGGAGGCTCAGCCTGTCCACTTTACCAAAGATAAGATCATATTCCATAAACCCTACAACCCAATGAGTTCCTTCAGGGATATTGATCAGGTTTATGAAACCTGCCACCGGAATTAGCAACATGTAGGCGCTTTTCCATTTCCCTTTTATCAGAGGGACCAGTAGTCCTCCGATGATAAAAATGGCTGCTGGCGGCAGGACATCAGTCATAGTAATCCTCTCGTCTCTTCACAAGGGGCCGCAGGATATATTTTGCAGAAAGAACAAGGGCTACGAAGGCGACAAAGGCAAATACACAATAGAATTCAGGCCATTCTTCCGAGGGGAAATGAGAATGCTTGTGAATAAAAAATTCAAGGGCAAGTAGAAGAACGAGCGATAAGAAAAAAGACCATGCCAGTATCTTCATGCTTGCAGGTTTATCAAAAAGATATTTTTTGTCTTCGCTGTTCTCTAGTTTCATAGCAATCTTTCGAGGCTCCTTGTCTTAACCAACAATCACTGTGCACCACTGACGATCCTTTCAAAGCGTCTTAAAGAAGATGAGTCCCAGATACAAAACACCTATTGTAATAGCCACCCAAAAAATTGTCCGAAAAGGCGGAACAGGCTCATGGCCAAGTTCCATCTTGCCTTCTATTTCGTCTGTCCTCTCGTCTGTCATGGCTCATACTCCAGTTATACTTTGCACCATCATTCTGGCCAGCCTGAGAAAAGGCTGGGGATAAAAAAGCAGAATCACGGAAATTAACGCGGTGATAACCAAAGGCACCACGCAAAAAGCCGGGGCCTCTTGCACCTTGTTCTCAAACATGGCATCTTCGGGCCTACAGAAAAACGCCTTGTAAACAAAAGGCATGAAGTAGGCGGCATTCAACAAGGAACTGGTGAGCAGCACAAACAGGATCGGCATCTGATGGGCCTCGAGCGTCCCCAGGACCAGATACCATTTGCTGATGAAGCCGCCACAAGGGGGCATCCCTATAATACTCAACGAACCTATAAAAAAGGCTGCCATGGTCACCGGCATCCTCCGGCCTATCCCTATCATCTCGCTGATGTTCTTTTTACCAGTGGCTACAAAGATTGCCCCGGCACAGAAAAATAGGGTGATCTTCCCAAAGGCATGCATTGCAATATGGAGCATGCCACCAGTCATCCCCTTGGGAGATAGTAGCCCGATGCCCAGGACAATATAAGAGAGTTGGGCGATTGTGGAAAAGGCGAGAAGCCTTTTAAGGTTGTCCTGAGACAGGGCAATGAGCGAGCCGGCCATGATAGTAAAAGATGCAATATAGATGATTGGCACGCCCAAGTTTAGCGAAAACAACAGATCTGTGCCAAAAACCCCTGTCAACACCCTGGCAACGCAAAATACCCCCACCTTCACAACAGCCACTGCGTGCAGTAAGGCGCTCACAGGCGTGGGTGCCACCATGGCTGCCGGAAGCCATGAATGAAACGGCATGATCGCTGCCTTGGCAAATCCGAAGATGAACATAAAACAAAGGATCCCTATCAAGGTATTTGATCCGGTTCCGGCCAAGAAGCCCTGACTCGAAAAATCAAGGGTTCCGGCCAGGCTGTAAGAGATGAGCATAGCCGGTAATACAAACCCGATAGAGGTTCCAACGATGTAGAGCAGATATTTTCGTCCTGAGCTGCGCGCCTCATGGTCCTGATGGTGTGTGACCAGAGGATATGTGGCAAAAGAAAGCATCTCGTAAAAGAGATAGAGGGTCAGCAGGTTGGCTGAAAAAGCCACACCGATAGTAGCTGAAAGGGCAAGGGCGAAGAAACAGAAGTACCTGGTCTGGCTGTGTTCTTTCAGCTTCCGCATATAACCTATAGAATAAGCTGATGTCACAATCCACAGCGAAGAAGAGACGAGTGCGAACAGCATTCCAAAGGCGTCAACCCTGAGTTTTATCGCAACTCCAGGGATGACCTCGGCGATCGTATATACGATCTGAGTACCATTCAAGATCACAGGCACCATAGAGAGGACGATCAGGAATTTTACGGCGGCTGCCAGAAACGTACACGCCTCGCGGAGATTCGGCCGCTTCCCGCTTAACACCAGAATGGGGACAACCAGCAAAGAAACCAGCACGGCCAGCAAGGGTTTTATTGATATGATCGTTTCCATATTTATCACACCATCGTCTCGGGGATGGCGAACCGGATAACATGGTTGACAATATCACCTGTATACAGACCGACCAGGATCAGGATTACAGCTACGATCAAGAGCGGAACCACCATGCTGACAGGGGCCTCATCCATGCCTCCTGGATGATTATCATGCCCGTGATGATCGGCAAAAGGCTCGTAAAAACAGATCTCAAAGACCCTGAAAAACAGGACCACACTGACCAGACTGCTAAATATAAGTGCCGCCATAAAACCATAGTGGCCCGCAGAAATGGCCCCGACGATCAGATACCACTTGCTGAAAAAACCGCAGGTTGGCGGCACCCCGATAATGGACATGGCACCTACTACCAAGGCCCCCATGGTAAATGGCATCTTGGAAAACAACCCCTTCAGATCCTCAAAGGCATATCCCTTGACCTTGTAGACAATATTGCCCACGACCATAAAGACGCAGAGAGTCATCAAGGCATCGTTTACAATATGGAGGATCGCCCCTGTCATGCCATCCCGGTTTCCAAGCCATGCGCCACCGACCATATAGCCCACTTCCGCCACGACGATGTAGGTCAGCATCTTCTTCAAATTGCGCTCTGCCAAGGCAAGAACGGCGCCCATGACAATGGCAATGACAGCAAGCCAGACAATGGCGTTGCTCACAGCCAAGGTGGTAAAGGCAAATTCCGGGGTAAAAACAGTCAACATGAGGCGAATCATCACATAGATCATCACCTTGGTCACCAACGGGGCAATCAGGCTGCTGGCCGCAGAGTTGGCATATGTATAGGCATTGGGCAACCAGGCGTGAAGGGGGAAAAAGGCCATCTTGAGCCATACCCCGACCATACAGATAATAAAGGCGGCCAGCACGGCCTTAGACTGATAAAGCGGGGGCAATAACCGGGCAATATCCACCATATTCAATGAACCGGTGACAATATAGAGATATCCAACGCCCAACAGATAGAAGCAGGCCCCAATTGTACCCATGTACAGGTAATTAAGGGTCGCCAGCGGGGCACGCTCCTCTCCCATGGCAAGCAGCCCGTAGCCCGTGAGCGCCGCTATCTCCAGCAACACATACAGGTTAAAGGCATCTCCTGTAACGACAATACCCAATAGACCGGTTACCATCAGGAGATATAATGTATAAAAGGGGCCTATTTTGTCCGGAAACTGTTGCTCAATACCCTTTTTGTTTGCTATTAAATTAAGGAGGGCAACTATGGACACCACCGGCAGAACAAGGCCATTAAGATAATCTATATAATAGGCTATGCCCATAGGGGGCGACCATCCGCCTAATTTATAGACAATAACACCTTCATCCAGGACCCTGAGCAGCAGACCAACGGCTGACCAGGCAGCCACACCCAGGGCGGCAACAGCAATAGGGAAACACAATCTCTTGTTTACCCATCCGGCAATACTGACGACAAGGGCCGACAGGAGCGGGACAACGACAAGGAGTGCGGGATACTGTTCGCTCATTTTTCCCTTATCTGCGCCAGGATTTCATCTTCTTCCAGGGTGTTATAGTTATTGTAGACCCTTATGGCCAAAGCCAGGGCCACCCCAAGGGTAGCCACGCCCACCACAATGGCGGTCAGCATCAGCACATGAGGCAATGGATTAATATAGTCCGCGGCATGCACCACGTGGTGCGCATCAGGGCCGTGGCCATGCTCTAAGATAGGAATCGTGGCCCCTTTCTTGACGCCAATGGACACGTAAAACAAAATAATGGCGGTTTGAAAGATGTTCATGCCCACGATCTTTTTTACAAGATTGTTCTTGGCGATTATGGCGTATAGCCCGATCATCATCAAGGTGATGTAAATCCAGAAGTTATATTTGGCAACAACCATTGAAATCAGGTCGGTCATATCCTAAAGTCCCTGTCTGTATCTGCCTGCAGATGAGATATTGTTATAGATCCAGATCATGGTCGCGAGGACAGCAATCCCTACCCCGATTTCCACCATGAGAATGCCATGGGATCGTGCAGTAATTGGGTCGACATGAAGTATCCCCGCAAGAGCGCTGTAGTCCAGGAAATTCAGCTTTAACAATAGACATAGGGCACCGGTGCAGGCATAAATCAAGACGCCGGCAGCACAAAGGATGCCTATGAGCTTCTCGCTCATTCGTCTGACAGCAGTTCTCAGATCGTAGGAGATGGCAAGCAAGATGACGCTTGCCCCCAGGATAACACCTCCCTGGAATCCGCCGCCGGGGCTGTGATGTCCATGGGCGATTACATACAGGCCAAAGAGCTGAACAAAGGGAATTAATAAACGACACCCTGTTTTTATAATCAGGTCGGGAGGGGTCCACATAGAGTCGATCCGTTCAAAGTCAGCGGACGGCGGCATCTCGTGTCCTTCTTTGAGTTGTATGGTTACGCCGGTGAGGATATGCCGGTAATACCTTGTTTCAGGCTCTTCCTCTTCGCGGCGAGAGATTCGCAGGAGAAAAAAACATACAACGCCTGCTGAAAAGATCACAGCGGTTTCAAACATGGTGTCAAAACCACGATAGTCTGCAAGCACAGCGGTCACAATGTTGGGTACTGAAGTCTCCTCCATGGTCTTTTCGATAAAGTGAGGAGAAAGATATGTGCTGGCCGGAGATGCCGGGTCTGACCACGCTGGAAAATCACCTGCGGCGTAAAAAAGTAGTGCGCCTGTCACGACTGTTATGATGAGTCCAATGAT